>JAQGHE010000039.1 GCA_028288985.1 Candidatus Saccharimonadota bacterium | reverse complement strand
GCGCTTATGGTAGCCTCGCTATACCTTCCATCCAGACTAGCATTGTATTGACTGACGTTAATAGTTCCGTCACCATTTATGGCTTCTACATACATGGAGTGCCCATAGCTTCCGGAGTTATTAATCGCCACGTCGCCGACGCGCGGTGATGTATCTACCGGTATGCCTTCTGCGCGGGCATTGTCATCCCACAATTTAGCACTTCCGCGGCCTCCCCAGTTGGGCATATGCCTTCCGGAACTTGCTACCTTCCAGGCCGTATAAGAGACACACTGCCTCTCGTACATACCCCAAGGATCGGCTATAGAGTTTGGGAAAGGCGCGTTAGCCCAGGGATAGCTAGCCCCGGAGACGGCTTTAATTGCTGGAGCGACTGGTTTTGGCGGCTCCGGCAGGGCGACTTCCGCCACTGTCGGCAAAGCTGATTGCACCGGCGCCTGATCAGACACCTGCTTCATCAGAGGATTTTGAATTTCTGACAGGTTGATCTGCTTCTTTTTTGGAACAGGCTGCTGCCTGATCGTCGTAGCTGTTAAGCTACTATATTTAACTGTTTTATCGTGGGCGGCGGCACTGGCTCCGGGAGTGTGGCCCAAAAGCATGGCCGCCAAAATTAGCGCGTGAGCGCCTGTGACTAATTGGTTTCTTGTTAATTTATTTTTGTTTCTAATCTCTTTCACTAAAGAAAGTCTACTCATGTACTCCTATCTTTAATTTATAGGTATGGTTTATGCCGGAGCTGCCAAAAATTTTTGACATGCCAGCAAAGGCAGAGATAGATCCCTGCCCGGTTCAAATGGACTACATCCCTCTAATTACCCCTTGTTGCGTAAATCGCTTAATTATCATAAATATGGCGCTGACTGTTAGCGGAACAAAAAGCGAACAGTACAACCCGAAGACTATACCAAGTAAGGATTGATGGAGTCAAGGCTATCTAGCCCGGTTCTTTGCAGCCCTGCAAAGCTCTTTCCGCATTTACCGATAGAGCAGCATCCTCATGCTTTAGTTAGTAATTTAAACTACAATTTAGGCATGAATCAGGAAAAGGCAAAATTGCGGCAGCGGCTTAAACGACAGCGTCAACAAATGGTCGCCGATGAAGTAGCTGCCAAAAGTCGCGCCATAGCCTGGAATCTGTTGAGCTTGGTGGATTGGCCCACCGTTCGTGTTTTACATATCTACTCTGCTGTGGCCGAATGGAATGAGGTCGATACCAGGGTAATTATCAAGGAAGTCCGAAGTCGCTGGCCAAAGATAGATATAACAATAGCCCACACCAGCAAAAACCAGCCAATCCCCACTGCAAAGTACGACCTGATAGTCATCCCTGTTTTAGGGTTTGATAAAGACAACCACCGCCTGGGTCTAGGGGGTGGTTTTTATGACCGTTTTTTAGCCTCACAGCCGCAGGCTAAAAAAATAGGCTTATGTTTTAGCAGCTGCTTTGTAGCCGGCGGCCTCCCGCACGAAGCGCACGATATTCCACTCGATAATGTTATTACTGAGGTATAATTGCATTCATCATGTTAATAAATAAGCGCACTGTAACTTGGTCCGGTTTCGTAGATTGCTAAACTCTTAGCCCCTTAACTTTAACTAGGAGATTTAGAATGTCTAATATACGAAAGATGGATTTAGTGGTGGCGCTTTATATTTTTGGTGTCATAACCGCTGAACTTATGGGATCGAAAACTTTTCAGGTAACAAATTTTAGCTGGCTGCACTTAAACGCCAGTGTAGCGATTTTTGTTCTTCCCCTGCTCTTTACCATGGTAGACGGGGTGGTCGAGGTCTATGGCCGTGCTCGGGCGCGCAGTTTGGTCTACTGTGGACTGATTGTAATTACTTTGCTGATTCTTTATGCGGCACTGGCTACCCATCTAACGCCTTCGCACCGCTATGCGCCTAGCGAGTCGGCCTTCGATAAAATTTTCCATTCCACAATCAGGATTGCCAGCGCCAGCCTGATAGCATTTGCAGCCAGCGAACTATTGGATGTGATCATTTTTGCCAAACTAAGACAAAAACTAAAGGGCAAGGCTCTTTGGCTGCGCAATAACGTAACTAACTTTGTAGCCCAGCTTGCCGACTCGGCAGTTTTTCTGACGCTGGCCTTTTACGCTACTACCCGGCCGCTCGGCGACAATGTTTCGTTTTTGTGGAGCCTGCTGCTGCCTTACTGGCTGCTGCGCTGCGCGCTGTCAATTGCCGAGACTCCGTTGATTTACGGGTTCGTTTGGTGGCTGCGCGGTTCGCCCAACCCCAAAGTTAAGGGCGGCGAGGCATGAACGTCCAAGCCATAAAAACCGAGCGGCTGTCGCCCGGAGCACCGCCGCTTAGTGAAGTGTTAGATAAACACCTGAACGATGTTGCTGAAAATAGCGTAATAGCCGTAACCTCAAAAATCGTGGCTATCTGCGAAGGACGAACGGTGCCGATATCGGACAAAGTGAATAAAAAAGAGCTGGTTATCAGCGAGGCAGACTATTACCTGCCCAGCTACCTAAGCAAATACGATTTTACATTCACCATCACCCATAACACCCTTATCCCATTAGCTGGTATTGACGAATCTAACGGTGACGGTCATTACGTACTATGGCCGGCCGAGCCACAAAGCTCAGCCAATGAAATCCGCGCCTATCTTAAAAAACGCTTCGGCCTGAAAAATGTAGGGGTGATTATCACCGACAGCACTGCTCGCCCTTTGCATTACGGCACCGAGGGGGTGGGTATTGGCTATAGCGGCTTTGCGCCCAGCAACGACTACGTCGGCAAGCCGGACCTTTTTGGCCGGCCAATGCAGGTCAGCGTTTCCAATATCCTGGACGCATTAGCTTCGGCGGCAGTAGCAGTGATGGGTGAGGGTACCGAGCAAACACCGCTGGCCCTATTAACCGATCTGCCTTTCGTTGAGTTTCAAGACCGCGAGCCAAATCCTAAAGAGTTAAGCCAGTTCTTCATCAGCCACATGGACGATGATTTATTCGAACCGTTTTTAAAGAATCCGAAATGGGAAAAAGGCGACCGCCAAAAATAACCCCCAGTCTATGCCATGAGCGTAGTGATATAAATTCGAGCCAAAAGATCAATCTAATAAAATCCCGCTTCAGCAGATTTTGTTAGATTGCTAAGCGTAAAGGGCGTGCGAAAGCCAGGAAGTAAAACAGCTCCCGTTGTTTTACGGAAGCTGTAGTCACGACTTAAGCTGGTACACCCGGAGAGACTTGAACTCCCGACCTCATGGTTCGAAGCCATGCGCTCTATCCAGCTGAGCTACGGGTGCATACTTGTGCTAAATGGTAAGGAACTGGTTACTAAAACGCGATGTGCGCATTGCCACTTTTGCAGCAAGCTGCGCCAGCTGAGCTAGGTGCGTAACAGAGGTGATTGTACCATCTTAATATCTAACGGTACAGCACCACGATTGAGGTTAGAACTTTATCGGCGGCTATGGTATAAATACTGCTTAGAAGTTAATTGATAATAATTATGATGTTCTCCAACTTCTACTTAACAAATTAAGTATGGAGGAACCCAGATGGACGATAAACATCCAGTCCGCAAAGGGTTTGACTACCAAGAACGCTGGCACGGCTTCGGCTCGCCAGTAGGGCTCGGCATTGGCCTGGTCTGTCTTGGAGCATTCTGTTTGCTCATAAGTCTCGCGATTCATTTTCATAAATAAATGTCGCCAGCAATAAAAAAGACCTAAGCAATTAGGTCTTTTTTATTGCACCTACTGCTTGGCGCGTTTGATGGCGGCTAAACTTTTGGCGCTGTCATTTGGATCTGCCCAGGCTTGCTCAAATAAAGAATCGATTACCTTACGATTTTCCAGAGGAGGTAATCCTGGGTCATGGATAAGTAGGTTATCCTCGTCTTCACCAATTACAAGTACGGAGTGACCCACAAATCCAGGCTTCATATTGAGCTTGCGAGCATTGACGTTGCAGATGACTAAATATCCGTCTCTTAAGTACGACCTAATCTGATGAATATTAGGGATATCATTTTGGATGTTAACGTTTTCTAGGAACGCCGGCACGTCAGATTGAGCCATCGGAATATCGCTATGTTTGACCTGCTCCGCCACCACTTCTCTACCCCACAGTTCTTGCATATACACCGACCCTTCGGCCATGAACTTAGCGTAGTCGAAAGACTCGACATTAATAACGGTGTAGCCGTTAGTCGCTAGCCACGTTAAGCCAGCCATGGGCCACGTCCATAGATCCCTAGGCTTGTGTGTAATTTCATCGAGGTCATCCCACGAGTAATCCTTACTGGGTTCAAAGTGCTTCAGTACCATTTTTAGGCTAGCCTGAAAGCAATGAGTATCATCTGGCGTATTAGAAAAGAATGGAACAGATGTCATTCATACAGGATAACAAACTAATTTCTCGATTACATAGAAATGGTACAGCACGTTGAACCAGGTTAGAATCGAATTAGCTAGCTTTTGCTAACGAATTCAAGGTCAGCCTAACTATGTATTTATCAGCCAACCTACGACTACCGCAGTGTTAAAAAAGATGCCAATAATTTGAGTGACTAAAAGAGGCCTTTGCTTTCTGTTTATAGCATAGATCAACCATGTGAAGTTCACGCAAATAAACAGTACCCAAGTTAATATAGCTAAGCCTGGCGTAGGACCTTGCCAGGCTTTTATTATCTGAGGTACGGCTGCGATATTTCCGGCTAAACCACCAGTGTAAGCCATAGTATCAACTATATTTAGTTTTGGCATATGAAAATGATATCAAAAATTTTGGTACAGCTTAGTATACGAAGTTAGAACCACGTTAGTTGTTTAATATTTGTTTAAGCTGGTCGTGGTATTTATTTATGAGTGTCTTATGCTGTGAATGAGTGGGTGATGGCTGGGTATCTAATGTGAACCAATCGATTGCATCGGACATGTCTGGCTCATTTCGTTTTACTTGGGATGGATTTACTTCAACAGCATAATCCAGCATTAACCAATGAGTAGGCGTGCCATCCTCAAGTTCTCTAAATACGTCGCGGTATCCCATGAAGATAATGTTTTTTGCATCAGCATCGTATTCTTCTTTTATCTCCCGTCGTACATTATCTTCGGCAGTAACGCCCCACTTTAGACCTCCACCAGCTATTTCCCATTTACCTTGTTCATCACGGGTATTTTTGCTCCGTTTATTCATAAGAAAATTCCCGTGCCCGTCGTGGCAAAAGAACACAGTTCCGATGCCAGTGAAGACCTTTATGTTTTCGCAGGATTTCAGGACCTAATTTTTGAATCGACATATTCTACATAATAGCAAATGAGACGCCGGTTCTGACGTCTCATTAGGGTTCAGATGTGGTACAGCACACTGAACCAGGTCAGAACCGTGCTGCTATCTAATAGGATTGCAGATTTTTAAATAGGGCTGTTGTTTCGTTAAGCTCTGGACAATCCTTCTCTATATAAACATACAGATCTCCGCCGTCACTTAAGTGAACAGTTTGTTTTAATTCATTCTGGTTGTCAGTTTGAGGGAATTTCTTGGTTACTATTTTTATCCCCCGAGAGCATGCTTGAAGTTTTGGAACTGCTGCAAACAGATCCTTGGTATTCTGGGCGTTGTAAAAAGCCGCTGGGCCTCTAATAGGGTACGTACTTATACTAAGCTCGCCTTGCGAATCGGTAACATTTCCTTTGTCGTATAAATATGTGAGAGGCTGTAATAGCCCGGGGTCCGGCAAAAAGAGTCGGCTTTCGGGGAAATAAATATCACCGGTACGCGGATCCACTGGAGCGTCCTTCTTTAACGCTCGCACTGATCTTAAAATCAGCTCCCGGATATGAGCAGTACTAGCCAGTTCAGCAGCATTATTGTAGTAATTCATATGATTATAGGCTTGGATCGAGCCAAAGAGTATAAATAAAAACAGAGTTATCGCGGTTATGGTAAGAGTAATCTTTTTGCGGGTCCAACTGTGCATATTTTTTGTTTTTTCATTCATATGAGAATTGTAATTAATGAAGCGAAAACTGTCTATGCTGCTTATGCTTGGTACACCCGGCAGGATTGACATCGTGCGCAGGCACCGTGCTCGATGCAAGCATCTGCGTGCGGCTTCTTGGCGCCGACCCTTACGACCTAGCGCCAGCTAAAGCTGTCGCGGTCTTAGTACCAATCTAACGAGAAGACCAATGAAAAGACCGGACACAAGGTCCGGCCTTTTCATTGGTACAGCACACTGAACAAGGTTAGAACCTCAATTTAACTTTACTTACTCTTAACTCAGATCATCAAAGTCTGCGTTATACACTTGTCATATTTCATCATATAGCGCAATTTTTATATCCCAATCACTTTCTATAGCTGCCTCAAGTCCGTTAGACGTTACTTTTATGTCTACGTATGAGACAGCATCTGAGTACCTAGGACCAGACTCTACAAAATCTACCAGCTCATCAACTTTTTCTAAAGCTGCTGGAGGACTATTGTGACAGCCCTCTAAACCTGCGGCTAAAGGAGGGCGAAACATAGGTGAGCTATCAAAATGATTATCTTTAAAGCTAACGTAAGCTTCGTGAAGTATAAATGCTGCCGTTTGCGAAGCTAATTGAACTTCAAGTCCCAAAGGTTTAATTAAACCGCAGAATATTGCTTGTCCTTCCATACCTGGAGTCAGATAGTCAGGTTCTATGAATAACCTTAGTTCAGCTCCTTCTTCTGGAGTTATGCCACGCACATTAGTTAGCCGGACAGTATCAGGCGAAGATGGCAGATCAAATGGCTCAATGAAATTTCTTTTTTGAGGTGTTTTTAATAACTGCAGAAAATGTATATTGCCATCCGCATCTTGCTGCAGTTCTAATACTGGGTTTCTAGTGTTATCAAATGCAGGCAAGCTGCGAATTTGTTCATAAAATTCTACAAACGGGGATGCTACAAAAGGTTGGTCGTGCTTTCTAAATTCTTGGGGTATATGATATTCATCTTTCTCGAACTGATAGCCTCCTATAGCTTGGTAACCTCCAAGTGTAGGGTGTAGAGGTCTTACCCCGAAATGGTATCTTCCATCTACATTAGGATCACCAAAGACCGTAACATTAGTACCAGGAACACGCCTCCATTGGCTTGCGCTTACATCACTAAAGTCTAAAATTACATTACCGAAACGCCTGGCAATTTCCTGTACTCTTTCAATTTCATTGGACCAGTTTCTATACCCCCTTAAATTCATCATATATTCAGTAGGATCTACTTCACCATCCCGTACTTTCCGATAGAGTTCAGGGTCTATTTCCTCATCAAGAGTCGACCAGGACATACTTCTATCAGGTATGGTGACTAATTCGGTTCCTAGTAATCCTGACAAGCCATCATAGTCTTGAGGCATTTCACTCCGAAGCATAGATACTCCATCGTCATAAGCTTGTTGCCATTCGGTCTGAGAGTTTATGAGAGGGACCATAAAACCGTGTTCGGCAATATACATACCGATTTCTTGTTTGGGTTTTTTAGGCCTTTGAACAGCAAAATAATCAAATTCTGGCTCTTGTTCAGCTCGCTTCATACTACTCTCATAAGTACTCATGAGAGACATTATTAAGACACTACATATACTTTGCAAGGTTAAGCATTTATCGACTGTGCTTATATTAATGTTTGGTACACCCGACAGGATTTGAACCAGAATAACCATTGCTCGTGCGAAATTAAAATTTCTCCTCGGCCAAGCAAGGAAAACATAAACAGCCACCGGCTGTTTATGCCTACGGTCGTAGGTTCAAATCACTAAGATGCGCTACCAAATAAAATACCCGTCACTAGGACGGGCACTTTATTTGGTACACCCGACAGGATTTGAACCTACGACCTTTGGTACCGGAAACCAACGCTCTATCCAGCTGAGCTACGGGTGCGCATCCTTTTTGCAAAAAACAGAACTTTACAAGAACCAGAGTAATTATAGCAATCTAGGAGTTTTTGTTTTCGGGCTGGCTGCCGGGGCTAATCATCCGGCGGCCTTTAACGTTCTGCTCCGTCTGAGACAAAGTAAGCTGCAATATCTGCAGGACGCTTTTGGCATGCTCGCGGCTCATGCCCACACGGGCGATACTGGCCGGAGGGCTGTTGGGACCAGCTCCCTGCATAAAGTTCATGACTACGCCGTAGTTGTTAACCGTCACGTCCACTACATCGGTAAACATGATGCGGTTATCGCCGCCCTGGCTTACGGGTTGAGTTTGAACAACGGCCGCTCCATAGCCGGCCATTTCCCAGATTTTAACCGCTTCATCGTCCTTGGCCTCGAAGTGGCTAATCAGAAGAAGTAGAACGTCCTCCGAAGGCCTGGCTTGGCCAAGTTCGTAGCTGGCCAGCTGTTTTACGTCAATCTCAACAGCTCCCGAAGCCTCCGCTAAAGATTCGTTGGTACGGGCGCGCAAGGCCTTAAGCTGCCTGCCTAAACTAAGATAAGGTCCCTCTATTCTTCTCATATATAAATATTGTACCACCACTAAATTTAAGCGTCTGGTTATAATAAGGCTAATGAACATCAGAGAAGACGTAAGCCTGGCTACCCACAGTACGATGCGCCTAGGCGGCAAAGCCCGATATTTGGCAGAGGCCGGCAGCGACACGGAACTTCAGGAAATCGTTAACTGGGCAAAAGAACGCCAGCTAAAATTTATAATCATCGGCCAGGGAAGCAATATCGTCTGGCGGGATGAAGGTTTTGACGGTTTAGTAATAGTTAATAATATCCCAGGCAAAGAGATTGTCGCCGAAGACGAAACCTCGGCAACTGTTATTCTGGGCGGCGGCGAGAACTGGGATGAAGCCGTTGCTTGGGCGGTAAGCAAAGACTTGAGCGGCATTGAATTCTTATCATTGATTCCGGGCACAGTCGGTGCCGCACCAGTTCAGAATATTGGGGCCTACGGCGCGGAGCTGGCCGACACTCTGAAAGAAGTCGGGGTTTATGATACGCAGAATGATTGTTTTGAATCGATACTAAACGAGAGCTGCAAGTTTAGCTATCGAAGCAGCCGCTTCAAATCCAGCGACAAGGGCCGCTACATGATCACTCATGTCGTCCTGCGATTAAATAAATCACGGCCGGCGCCCCCCTTTTACGATGCTTTGCAGGCGTACTTGGACGAACATGGTGTTACAGACTTCACTCCAGCCAACATCCGGGAGGCCGTTATCGCTATCCGCAGCAGCAAGCTGCCGGATTGGCGGACGGTGGCCAATAATGGTTCCTTTTTTACTAACCCCATCATAAGCCAGTCCCGGTTTGACGAGCTAAAGAGCCAGCACCCTGACATTAAAGGCTGGCCCGCGGGTAAGGGAAAGGTTAAGATCGCCGCCGGTTGGTTAGTTGAAAATGCCGGATTTAAAGGCGTTCATGATGAAGATACCGGCATGGCGACATGGGAAAAGCAGGCGCTGGTGCTGGTAAACGAACATGCCCGCTCTACGGCCGATCTGCTGGCCTTCAGGCAAAAAATTATCTTCAAAGTAGACGAACTTTTTGGCGTAGTGCTAGAGCAAGAACCCGAACTACTGCCCTAGTTGGTATTGGTGCGCCAACATCTCTTTAGTCTCCAAAGACATAGTAGTGTCGAGGCTATAGCGAACTCGCGTGTCGCCTGACTCTCCATAGACCCATAAATTGCCGCTTTTCTCATCAATGTTTATTAAATTCCCAAGGTAAGCCGTTCTTCCATCCGAGCCGATAATAACTGA
The DNA here is from genome assembly GCA_028288985.1 of Candidatus Saccharimonadota bacterium. GTDB lineage: Bacteria > Patescibacteriota > Saccharimonadia > Saccharimonadales > UBA10212 > JAQGHE01. Next base: position 7,082 of record JAQGHE010000039.1, on the reverse strand, counting down.
ATCGCTATACCCTTTTTCTTCTGGTGTTATTCTCATGGTATTACCGTCCTCGAAAATATACTCCATGGGTAACGGCGTTTCGTTGTCTTTGGCCTTAACCAAAATAGATTGTTCCTCTGGTGCTTCAAAAACTCTAACCAGACTTCCACCGATACGTTCACCCGACTCCTGGATGCCGTGATATAACCGACTAGACTCGCCCCGTAAGAGCATTGCTGCGTGGCCGATAGAGCCTAGACGTTTTAAATCTCTTTCTGCTGCCTGATCCACTGTAGTAATTTCTGGATTTATTGCCACGATAATACCTCTTATATAAAGCTATTATTCACTTAATTGCTCGCGAGTGCAATCATAAGCACCTATTTTTATCGCTGGGCAGTGGGAATTGTAGAGAAAATTCTTTTACTTCAATACTTAACTTGTTAAGTATTTTGTCATCGTTACGATTTTTGATAGCCTGGGCAATCCATTCGGCAATTTGAGCCATATGCTCTTCCTTTAGCCCCCTGGTGGTCATGGCCGGGGTGCCCAGTCGCAGGCCGCTTGGTCTGAACGGCGGTAACGGATCGTCAGGTATAGAATTACAATTTGCCGACAGGTTAACCTTATCCAGAATATCCTGCACTTCTCTACCGTCGACTTTAAAACTTTGATAGACGTCAGCCATTATCAGGTGGTTATCGGTGCCGTTGGTCACCAGTTTGAAACCACGGCTCATCATCTCATCCGCCAGCTTCTTGGCATTTTTCAATATTTGCTGGGCATAGTCCTGAAATTCCGGTTTGGCCGCTTCGCCAAGAGCCACGGCTTTAGCGGCGGTATTGTTCATATGCGGGCCGCCCTGGAAGCCGGGAAAAACTTCGCGGTCAATCAGAGTCGGCAGATTATCAAAGGTTTTCTCTACCGCTTTGAGCGGATTGCCCGGGGTGCCCTTTGTCAGAATCATGCCGCCGCGGGGGCCGCGCAAGGTTTTATGGGTAGTGGTAGTCATGACATGGAAACCGTAATCGAAGGGGTTTGGCAAGGCTTTGCCGGCAATCAGCCCGGCGATGTGCGCCATATCAGCCATTAATAGTGCGCCCACTTCATTGCCGATCTTGGCAAACTTGGCGTAATCCAAATTGCGCGGATAGCCTGAAAAGCCGGCAAGAAGAATTTTCGGCTTTTCCTTTAGGGCCACTTCGCGCATCAGGTCATAGTCAATTTCTCCGGTCTCTAGATTGCCGATGCCATAGCGCACGAATTTATACAGTTTAGCCATAGTAGTTACCGGATGACCGTGCGTCAGGTGTCCGCCGTGATCCAGGCGCATGCCCATTACGGTGTCCCCGGGTTCCAGCCAGGCAAAGTAGACGGCGACATTGGCCGGCGCGCCGGAATGCGGCTGAACATTGGCGTGGTCCGACCCGAAGAGTTTTTTAGCCCGCTCAATGGCCAGCGTTTCCACCTTATCGGTAAAATCCTGGCCACCGTAGTAGCGCTTGCCGGGATAGCCTTCTGAATATTTATTGGTGAACTCGCTGCCAAGGGCGGTAAGCACGTCGGCACTGACGTAGTTTTCGCTGGGGATTAGCTCCAGCCCTTCCCGTTGCCGCTTTCGCTCGGCGAGTATAAGTTTTTCAACCTCTTTATCGTTCATAGTAGACTCCTAAAATTACTTTATTTTGGGCACGTAATTTTAGGGTGTTAGATCATCCACACATTGTAACCCTCGGACTCAAAGAATAAAAGTTATAAATAGTGCTTGCGTTTGTGATACCATGCATGATATTTTTTACGGGCAAATGCATCACACGAACGAGCAAATAGGCCTGTTAATTTCTCAGATACGACAAGAGCGCGGACTTACACAGGCCGAGTTCGCCCGACGCCTCAATACTAGCCAGTCGGCTGTGAACCGCATGGAACACGGCAACCAGAACCTAAGCCTGGAAACTCTTGGGCGCATTAGCGAAGTTTTAAACAAGCAGATTATAAGTTTAGGCAGCAATGCCGTTAATCTACGGATTGAGGGCGGTTATGAATTAAAGGGCGAGGTTGAGGTGAAAACCTCCAAGAATGCGGCCGTAGCCCTGCTTTGCGCCAGCCTTTTAAATAAGGGGACGACGCGCCTGAAGCGAGTGGCCCGCATTGAAGAGGTTAACCGCATCATAGAAGTTCTGACCAGCATTGGTGTGCAGGTGCGCTGGCTGCCGGGCAATGAACTGGAAATTAAACCGCCGGCAAAACTAAACCTCGAGAATATGAACAAAGAGGCCGCCCGCAAGACCCGCATAGTCATCATGCTTGCCGGGGCCCTAATGCACGACTATTCGAAGTTTGAAATTCCTTATGCCGGTGGCTGCGAACTGGGCAGACGCACCATAATCCCGCACATCTATGCTCTGGAGGAATTCGGCACCATCGTTGAAGCGCATAGCGGGCAATACACCGTAACTGTAAAGAAGAAGCTCCCGCGGCGCCCGGTAGTCCTGTATGAAATGAGCGACATTGCCACCGAAAATGCCATCATGGCGGCGGCGCGGTTTGAGGGTGAAACCGTTATCCGGCAGGCCAGCGCCAATTATATGGTTCAGGATCTTTGCTTTTTCTTGCAAAAACTGGGGGTTAAGATTGAGGGCATAGGCACGCCTGTTTTGAAAATCAAAGGCGTATCTCAAATCAAAAAAAATGTCTCGTACTCTCCCAGCGAAGATCCTGTAGAAGCTATGACTTTCATCTCGGCGGCCGTTACTACCAACTCCACCATCGGTATTAAGCGGATTCCGATCCACTTCTTGGAACTGGAGCTGCTTAAGCTGGAGCGGATGGGATTGAAGTTTAATATAAGCAAAACTTACAAAGCCGAGAACGGCAACACCGATCTGGCAGACATCACCATTTATAAACATAACGGAACTCTGAGGGCGCCGGAAGAAAAACTGCACCCATTAGCCGGGGGATCCGGCATCAATATTGATAACCTGCCTTACTTCGTGCCGATTGCCGCAGTAGCCAAAGGCCGGACGCTTATACACGACTGGGTTTATGAAGACCGCGCGCTGATGTACACAGAGATGAAGAAGATCGGTGTCAACCTGGAGCTTGCCGATCCTCACCGGGTTTTTATCGATGGCCCTACCCGATGGCGCTCAGCGGAAATCGTAGCCCCTAGCGGCTTGCGCCCGGCAGTACTCCTGCTTATCGGTATGCTGGCAGCCGGAGGCACCTCTACTCTGCGAAATATCTACACCATTAACCGCGGTTATGAAGACTTGGCGGTTAGATTAAATTCGCTCGGGGCCCGCATCACTATAGTCCACGAAACCTAAGGTTATTCAATCAAGGGGTTTTCTGATATAATCACCCCTGTTGCGGGATTCGTATATCGGTTAATATATCAGTTTTCCAAACTGAGGAGACCAGTTCGACTCTGGTATCCCGCACCACAAATGGTTTTGGCCGACCAATACCAATTTTGCAAAGTTCTGCATGCAATACTTTGCAAAATTGCGAGGAGAAGCCTAGGCTAAGGTCGAAGCTTTTGGCGAACAGCCAAAACGAGATTTAAGCCGCAAGCTTCGACGTGCCCCGGTAGCTCAGTGGATTAGAGCAATGGGCTTCTATCCCACAGGTCGGGGGTTCGAATCCCTCCCGGGGTACCAATTTCTATTGCCTGGCTTGTGAGACAATAGAAATTGATTGCTCATGTGCGTTGCGACGGCAACCACCCCTTAAAAATATGGCGGACGTAGCTCAGTTGGTTAGAGCGCCGGGTTGTGGTCCCGGAGGCCGTGGGTTCAAGACCCATCGTTCGCCCCAGAATTTTATTATGAGTAAACAAGATAATACTTTTGTGCTGCAAACGGTACAGCCCGGGCTGGCCGGGTTGATGGACGGTTCCGTTTCTACCCTGGCGCCAATATTCGCGGCCGCTTTCGCAACCCATAAACCACACGTGGCTTTCTTAGTCGGCGTGTCGGCTGCCGTGGGCGCCGGAATTAGCATGGCTTTTGCCGAAGGCTTGAGTGATGATGGCGTTCTAACGGGCCGAGGCCATCCTTTCCGCCGCGGAGTAATAATCGGCGGCATGACTTTCTTGGGCGGCATCTTTCATACTCTGCCCTTCTTGCTTTCAGATTTTAACGTCGCCCTTGTAGCCGCATCAATCGTCGTTGGCTTAGAACTCATGGCTATTAGCTACCTTAGATACCATTATTTCAAGATGAAGTTCTGGCGTTCAATCGCTATGGTAATGCTTGGCGGAGCGATTGTTTTTGTCGCCGGCATTCTAATAGGCTCGGCTTAAGTTCGGGCTAGGTTTAGGACAAGCACTACTACTACCGGGATAGCTATGTCGTCCAGCCCAAAAACGGCAAAATTCTCGGTCAAGGCAAGCGCAGGCGGCAGCAACCCTATCAGCCAGTAGTAGTGATTATAATCAATGTAATTGTGGGCAAACGGAATGCCTATGCCCAGGATGCAAAGCGACACGAACCAGAAAGTCATGGTGCCGACCAGAGTTTTATCCTGAGTAAAAACTTTGTAGCGGAGCTTCTTACCGAAATGCTTGCCGGTTATGGCGGCCAAACCATCAGCTAAAGCCATGTGCAGTACGGCCAAGGCAAAAAATAGTTTATTAGTTGTCAACAGTGCGCAGAAAGTTACAGCCAGCGCAAAATAATATTCCCCGTATGTTTTGCGGTGGATTCCTTTAGAATATCTAAAAATATCGTAACGGCGGTTGACCGCGACGCCCAGTGCCATCAGCAGGCCTATGGCTTGGATGGTTCGCCAGCCTATAAGCCATGGCCAAAATGCTATAAAAGTCCCCACCGTTATGTGCACAAATTTACGGCGATCCTCAGCGATAAGCAGTTTGTATTTATAAAGATACTCGCTAATGACCAATAGGCTGAGAGAGCCGACAAAGCAAGTGGCGATGTTAAACATAAACCATATTGTAAACGCAAACGACTAATAACGGTAAGTTCATTCGTGAGAGCTCTTTTAGTTTACATGGTCGGGGTGGCGGGATTTGAACCCACGACCTCCGCGTCCCGAACGCGGCGCGCTACCAAGCTGCGCTACACCCCGTCGTCGGAGTCGACACATCGGCTTCCGTAAGCTCAAATGAGTGAAGCTCACTTCCAGCCTTGGGTCACTTCCTCCTCTCAATTCGCAAAATACTGCACTGCGGAATTTCGCAAATTGTAGATAACAACAGGGGTAATTATAACAAGGATGCTACATACTCCCAAGCTTTGCAGGCAATGCTTCCAGAGACAGGACAATCGTCCGCCTACGGCGCAAGCAAGGAGAACAATTCGCTTCTCTCATGTCCGCTATTCGCGCCGAAAAGAAAACCAAATAACATTAACCAAGAATGTGTTGAACCTAGAGTACTGAACTGTATTGCTACAATAAGGGGCATGTCAACAGCCCAATCTATAGGTGCGTGTATCTATTGTGATAAAACGGACGTAAACCTGACGGACGAACACATCACTCCTTACGCTTTTGGAAATGTCACAGGAGATATACTCCATGACGCCAGCTGTACTTCATGTGCAGCAATCACCAGCTCTTTTGAGCTGACTATGCTTAGGGAAAACTTTCTGCCAATACGTTCGGTGCTTCAAATGCCTTCTCGGAGCAAGAAAGCATACGGAAGCGTGAAGCAAACAGTGCAGTATAAAGACGGCACGACCAAAGAGATTGATGTTCCGCACGATAAATATCTGGGGCAATTCGGTCTTCCAATTTTTCAGCCTCCGTCATACTTTAATGCCGACTTTACGAAGAGACTCCCCGTAATAGATGAACTTCAAACATTCAACATTGGTAACGTTGCCAATAGAAAATGGTATGAAGACCAGGGCATCGAGCAACAGCTAGTGCATCATATTAAAAGCAATAAGGGGCAAGCTTACGTACGCTTTATTATGAAGATAGCCTACTGTGCAGCAGTTAAGTTCGAGGGCTATGAAGTGGTGAAGGACTCGCCCGTCAGAAACTTAATCCTGGGCGATGATGACCACTTCGCTGTTTATTTTGGCAATCTTGAAGATAACCAATTTACTGAACCACCGCAGAATAACTCGGTCATGAGGTATGCAGTAGCGTCGCTCGATAACTCAAATAAGAAACTTGTTGCAGTACAGTTCTTCCCCTTCATGGAAGAATCGCCGATATATCACACAGTCGTTTGAGTTGGCGGTTTAAGAAATAGTGCGCGGACTACAGAATCAGCAAACCTGAAAGCAATCAATACCGTTTCTTCATCAACCTTTCGCTTTCCTAGCTCCCACAGAAAAGGGTTATCCTCTGCTTTTAGGTTGTACTTCTTCTCGACTTTATTAGTCTCTGCGTTATAGGCAAACGCTTCCTTCATAATTACATCCTTGGTGATTTCCTTTATGTTGTAGTGCAGGTATGGATTACGGACGTTGTTTTTGAATTGGACTAACTGCTTAATCCCGTCTTCATTGAATAGCTTGAGCTTCTCTGCTTCGGCGATAATAGCTCCTAGCTCCTTTTTCTCAACTCTATTCCACTCCGCTTTATCGTATATTTCAACACCGCTATTTCGGTCTACAATGGCGTGTTTGATAGAAAACTCAACCAGAACCGCAGATAGCGATATTGCAGCTCCATTCAAACCGAACAATACGCATTCGCTAATCTCGTCATACAGGCTCAATATAGGAGGGAGTGCTAAGTTCGGCTTCTTTGGCAGCTCATCAACTATTGCCTTCGCTACCTCTTTTCGCTCATCGAAAGTCCTAGAAATATAGTCTTCTGTTGACTCATGAACAGGTTTATCCAACTTCAGCCCCATATCAATCATCTTATTTAGCGTGGAAGGATTTGCGACAAACTGAGTCGCACCTTCAACATAGGGCGCAAGTAATTCGTTGATATCTTCATAATCTTGCATTATCTACTCCTGAGTAATCAAACCCTATCGAGTTATGCGGTATTTCAGCATTACCCGTAGGTGTCTGTTGCGCTGGTTCATAAGCCCAGCAAGCCAACTCCGTATAGTGATATGTGTCTGAAGAATGAAGCTGAACCGTTTCTTTTGGTGTATTACCCAAAGT
>JAQGHE010000032.1 GCA_028288985.1 Candidatus Saccharimonadota bacterium | reverse complement strand
TACAAAGATATGAAAGTGCCAAAATGCAAATAGAGCCTGTGGAAAACTTATGTTTTCACGACAACAAACGCCCTGCCGGAATCAGGTGTCAGAACAGGCTAAGTGAATATTAATAAAGAAGCGTGCGTAGAGCATTAATAGGCCTATTTAGCATAAACGGCTAAATCTCCCCTGTTGGTAGGGGCATTGGTACTCATCCCGTTCACTAGTATATAGAGTCGCAAAATATACATTGTGCGACGTTATGTTTATGACTGGAATTATCACTGCCCTCACGCTTGCACGCCAGATTTCTGGCCCGCCTGTTTTTTGTTTTATTAAATTTTTATATTACTTCGCCTTCCCAGCCTTCCTGCTTGAAAAATTATGTGGTCCGGACGCCTGCCATATACAGGAACTGCCTATATGCCTTGTTCGCAAAATGTTCAGTAAATTCCCGAACGCTATTAATAACCAAAGAACAGGAAGCTGGCTCTACTCTAGCGCAGGTCTATGGTGACGCCGTCGTTTTTATCTTTACTAACATCCGGAGCAGAAGATGTGCCTGGGGCTGGGATGCTGATGGCTTTTTTACGACCTCGGCCGCCGCGACGGGTCCGTTTTTTCTTTGTGGGGTCGCCTTCAGTCGCGGAACTGTCGTGAGCGGCTTCAGGCGACTCGGTACGCATGTCAGCCACTTTCTCGATAACTCCGGTCTTAACCAACCCGGTTGCCATGCGTCCGACGCGGTGGCTGGGGCTGGGCAGCTTCTTCTGGGGCACAGGCGCGGCAATGGCGGCTTCGCCCTGCAGGGTTCGTCTTATAATGCTTTGTTCTACGCTAGCCAGGTCGCTGGTGAAGCGGCTGCGGGATAACTCGATAATCTTGTCGGTTAGATCTTCCTCGGCCACGGGCAGATTAAGGGTCTTTGCAGAGAATGCCGGAGCTTTTTCTTCGCCTATCATCATGCTGATAACAAAGTGGCGGGAGTGCTGCTGGATAAGGTCAGGTGCTTCGAATTGAGGCTCGAAATACTTCTGTAGAAAGGGCGCATCATCAGGGCTTACCCTAAAGCTCATAATTGTACCGACGTTACCAAATACGGCATTACGTACCGGCTCGCCCATCTGTGAAATGTACTGGTTGGCAACGGTCAGATTAAGGCCGTATTTACGGGCCTCGGAGAGAATCGTAGCAAAAGAGTCGGTAGCGAAGTTTTGGAACTCGTCTACGTACAGATAGAACGGGCGGCGTTTGCTCTCGTGCATGTCCGCCCTGCCCATGGCCGCCAGTTGTATTTTTGTCACCATCATGGCGCCAAGGATTCCGGCATTATCCTCGCCCATCAGCCCGCGGCTAAGATTAACTACCAGGATTTTGCCCTCATCCATAATGCTGCGGATATTAAAGGTGCTTTTGGGCTGGCCGATGATATTTCTGATCATGGGGTTAGCCGTAAAGGCGCCAACTTTGTTCAGCACAGGCGCTACGGCTTCAGAGGCGAATTTATCATTCCAGCTGGCAAATTCCGTTACCCAGAAGTTCTTAACGACCGGGTCATCAATGTAACTGATGACGTCCTTGCGGAAGGTCTTCTCGGTCAGCATGCGGGTAATGTCGAGCATAGTGGCGTTTGGATAGTCCAGCAGCGCCAGCAGCGTGTAGCGCAGGATATATTCCAGGCGCGGTCCCCAGCTTTCGGCAAACAGACGTTTCAAGACGCCCACCAGTTCGGAGCTGATATGCCCCTTAAGGGTCTTATCAGTTATTTCCAGCGGGTTAAAGCCTATCGGGTGGTCCGTGTCAGCCGGGTTGAAGTAAACAACGTCATTCACTCTATGTTCCGGTATGAAGGCCAGTACATGCTGGGCGTAATCGCCGTGCGGATCGATAACCGCGAACCCTTGATCATAGTAGATGTCTGAAATAGTCAAAAGCTCCAGCGCACCGGATTTACCAGTACCGGTTTGTCCAAGGATGTAGACGTGCCGGCCACGGTCGGCTCTTTGCAGGCCGAATATCGTGTTATCGCCGCGGAAATTGGTGACTCCAAGCAGGCTGATCTTATCCTCTTCGTCCTTTATTAGCACCGGCACATTGGGCGGCGGCTCCGCCGTTTTAGTGGTAGCCCAAACAATGTTGGGGGTTTCGACAGAGGTGTGCGGCAAGTGGAATAGGCTGGCCAGTTCCTCGATATTTAAAATAAATCCGCTATCGACGAAGAAGCGGGTTTGATATTCCAATTGCTTATCCCTGTTGAAGCTGACGTTCTTAGCCTCAAAGCCGTTCAGATTAGTGGTATTAAACTGCTTAAAGGCGCCCACAAGAGCCTGCATGCGCAGTTTGGCTGTGTGCTGGTCGTGCCCGGCGTAGACCAGGCGTACTTTGACCTGGTAACCCAGCTTTGTCCCCTTCTCTTCTATGGCTGAAATTCTTGATTTGTCGCGTTCTGATATTTCAGGCTTTTTGTCACCTCCCGGTCCAGTTTGGGGCGGACGTGCCAAGGCCGCTAAGGCCTCGCCTAGATAACTGATGGCGGAGCCGTTGCCCAGCAGCCCTCCCCCGCCCTTTATGCGGCTGACCATTTTAGAGCCCTTCTTGTGCCAATCATCTGATATGGGACGGGCCAGCATCTGTATCCACATCTCCTCGTCTTCTCCGTCCAATTTGGCCAGCGTGGCCGTGATGGCCGCCAACGGATCAACTTCAAAACTGGGGAATGTCTTAATCGGCAGCGTTTCATGGTTCGTCAGGGTAAGTTCAGCAGTGTGGATGACCGTTTGGTGGAGCCGGCGGGCTGAATAATCCTCTGTTTGCTGCTGAATCTGCACCGTTGGGTACTGGGCGTAGATCTGCCCCTCCAAGAAGGCCTGCAGGTGTTTTGGCGTCCATATATAAAAGCGTATCCGCTGGCCGATGGCGGCTACTTCCAGGCTGATATGCTCCTGCATGGTACCACTGAGGCGCAGCTCTTTTTTGGAGCGTAGGATCCCGTGCAGCGAAGCCAGCATCTGTTCGGCCGCCAACTCTTTTTTATCGTTGGTACGGGGTATTTCCAGCATTAATAGCACATCATCATGTGCCATCTCTACTTTAGTTTTTACCCTACCTAATTTCATAAGCTTTATACGTTTACATTATACATGCATCAAGCATGTATAACAGATTAGATAAGGCGTGTTTATATTATTCGGCCAACGAGTACGTGGCTTTGGCGACGCGTTTGAACTGCGACTTACCCTGGAGGTTTAGAAGAATAGTCGTTTCTTTAACCTGGCGGCTTTTAAGAACCCGGCGGACGATTTCGTCCCGGTGAAGAGCATTGCCTTCTTTGCGAAGAACTTCGGCGATAACATCGGCAACAGTGCCGCGCTTATAACCCCATTCGCGCAGGGCGTAAATGCCGCGGCCAATCAGTACGAAGCGCTTGTCTTTGATAAGTTCGTTGTGAATAGCCTGGGTTGTGACATCGTTGCGGCGGAAGTCGCTGTCTTTGATGGAGCCGGCGATTTCTGAGAAGTGCATCGGCTTTTTGGTGTCGTGCAGGATAACGTAAATCTTGTCGCGGATGTTCTTGGGGTTAACCATTGGCCATTTTGTAAGGCCCCAACGCCCGTGCAGGTTGGCCAGGTTCTTGCTGATGCCAGCCAGCGCCTCTACGTGCTTGGTGTCTTTGCTGCCGTATTCTTTGGCTATGACTTCAGAGCTGGTAGGTTCGCCGATTTTATTAACCGCTTCGATAATCTTATTAACGTTGTCGCGGATGGCTTTTTCGGTGTGGACGGAGCCAAGGCCTATAGAGTGGTGAAAATGGTCGTTGTCATCTATAACGGCAATGCCGGGGCTTAAGTGCGCCAAAAAGGCAACGCGGGCCTGGTCAACTTTGCCGGAATCCGGCTTGATGCGGGCAGTCACTTCAGATATGCGAGCCACATTACCCATATCTTTTAAATGAGCACTCAGGGCAGACTCTACAGCTTGGATGTGGGGCAGATCTTTCTCGGCCGTAGCCTTCAGTTTTGTAATAACAGCTTTTTCCAGCTGGCGTACCCGCTCGCGGGTAATGCCCAAAAGTTCACCAATCTGCTCTAGAGTTTCACGGCGGTCGTACAAGCCAAAACGGCGTGATATGATTTCTCGTTCACGCTCACGTTCAATAGTACCTAAGATGTCTTTGGTTACTTTTTCCAGGTCTAATTGTTTGGCCGTAGCTTCTTCCATAAATAGTTCTTTCCCTGTGATTGCTCTTATATAAACAATACGATAATTACTATTATAAAACGTATATTTTTAAAAGTCAACCTTATTAGGTAATTACTTATATTTTATCACGATTTGGACTACTTGGCACTAATGGGTTTTTTGTAATTTAGAAGGAAACAATCTGGTTATCTGTAAAAATATGTGGATAAATATCGCTTTAGGTACGTTTTCTGGGGCGCTTCCTACCCGGCTTGGCGCTATCCAGCATTTCTTTGGCTTCTTGCTCGTTAATCTTCTCGGGATCCTTGGATTTGGGTATGCGGGCGTTCTTTTTGCCGTCCGTGATATATGGCCCGTAAGGTCCCCGTAATATCTTGATCTGGCCGTAGTCGGCAATCACCCGCTTCTCGGCGGCTTCAGCCTTTTCGGCGTAAGCCCGGCGGGCCTCTTCCTCGGTGATCGTCAGCGGATCCTGGTCCTTAATACTTACGAAGGTCTTGTCTATCTTTATGTATGGACCAAAGCGGCCTATATCCGCGGTAATTTCCTCTCCGTCTTCGGTTTTGCCGACGACTCTGGGGAGATTGAACATCGGTAAGGCCTGCTCCAAAGTGACATTATCAAGTGTAGAGCCAGCCGGCAGCGGTGCAAAACGGGGTTTGGGAGTTTTTTTATCCTTAGTATCTCCTGTTTCTCCCAGCTGCAGCATCGGCCCGTAGCGGCCAAAACGGGCTATTACCGGTTTGCCTGTCTTGGGGTCTTTGCCTAGTTCTCGGGCCTGGGCAGCCTCTGCCCGGTCCGCTTTAGAGGATTCCTCGATTAACGGATGGAATTTGTCATAAAATTCGCGCAGCATCTGCTGCCAGGTAAGCTTTCCGTCGGCCACTTCATCGAATTGGGCCTCGGCCCGAGCGGTAAAATCATAATCAACTATGTCGGAGACGAATTTGATTAAAAAGTCAGTCACGACTTCGGCCAGTGGCGTGGGCAGCAGCTTATTGCGGTCGGCACCCACCGTAACAGATTGGGACCCCTCTGAAACTTTACCGCCGGCTAAAACTAACTCTTTAAGTTCGCGGGCTTCGCCTTCCATATCGGCTTTTTCAACGTAGCCGCGGTCCTGGACGGTGCTAATGGTGGGAGCATAGGTGCTAGGGCGCCCGATGCCCAGCTGTTCCAGCTTTTTGACGAGCGCGGCTTCAGAGTAGCGGGCCGGGGGTCGGCTATAAGTTTCCAGGGCGTTTGCGCTGTTAAGCGCTAAAATTTGTCCCGGCTTGATATCGGGCAGGATTACATCGTCTTTGCCGCCGCCGTAGACTTTTAAGAAGCCATCGAATACCAGTACTTCACCGCGGGCCAGGAACTTCTCGTCCCGGTTAGAGATCTCTATGGTTATCTCTGTTTTTTGGATGGAAGCCGGGGCCATTTGACTGGCCATAGTGCGTTGCCAAATCAGCTCGTATAGCTTTTTCTGGCTAGCGTCATCGCCGGCGCTCAGCGTCGACAGATTAGTCGGCCGGATGGCCTCGTGGGCTTCTTGGGCAGAGGCGCTTTTAGTCTTATATTGGCGGACTTGGGAGTAATTAGCGCCGTAATTCTTGGTTATATATTCTTTCGCGGCGTTGATGGCTATGCCTGATAGAGTAGTGCTGTCGGTGCGCATGTAAGTAATGTGGCCGTTTTCGTACAGTCTTTGGGCCAGCGTCATGGTTTGGCGAACGCTGAAGCCCAGCCGCCGGGCGGCTTCCTGCTGTAAAGTGCTGGTAATAAACGGCGCGCTGGGGCTGCGGGTTCCCGGTTTTTGTTCTACATCGGCCACTTTGAAGGTCGCCGGGGCGATGGCTGATAAGAATTCGTGGGCCTTATCGACCCCTGTTACTCGCTCGCTAAGTTCGGCCGGAAGTTCGACTCCGTCGGTGTCAAAGACGGCGGTAACCTTAAAGCTGACTTCCGGACTGAAAGCTCTAATCTCTCTCTCGCGCTCCACGATCAGGCGTACCGCAACGCTTTGTACTCGCCCGGCAGAAAGTCCGGCCCTGATCTTTCTCCATAGCACGGGGCTTAGCTCGTACCCTACCAAGCGGTCTAGTATGCGCCGGGACTGCTGGGCGTCCACCAGCTTCATATTAATAGTACGGGGATTAGCGACGGCTGCTTCAATCGCCGGCTTGGTGATCTCGTGAAAAACGATTCGCTTAGTATTTTCCGGGTCCAGGCCTAAAGCAACGGATACATGCCAGGCTATGGCTTCCCCTTCGCGGTCTTCATCACTGGCCAGCCAGACGATGGAACCTTTGGCGGCGGACTTTAGTTCTGCGACCACCTTCTTCTTATCCGGGCTTATCTGATAAGTGGGCTTAAATTCGTGCTCAATATCTACGCCGATGTCTTTTTTGGGCAAATCCCGAATATGGCCAAAACTGCTTTTAACCTCGTAGTCTTTACCGAGGTATTTAGCGATAGTCTTGGCCTTCGCCGGGCTCTCTACAATAACTAAGTTCTTTGCCATATACAGTTTGTTAGTTTAGAAGGCTGATGCGATATATGCAAACCTCGTCGTTGCATCGCGTACTGCTTCGTTGCTTGCTGTGCTGCTCCTTCGCCCTATTCCAGATACGTCTCAGTCTGCTGCTCGCCAAAAGCCGAGGTTATTTAGGCGGGCAGCCATTGGCCGCCGCCGGCCGGGCGGATGGCGCCGGAAAGCTCTAACGAAATAAGCACCGAAGACATAGCCGCTCCGTCCAGCCCCGCCCTAACAGCCAACTCTTCCTGATCGGTTACACCTTCGCGGATAAATTTTAAAACTGATTCTTCCTGCTTGCTTCCCCTGAAGATCCGGTTAGCGGCAGCTTTTTTGGGACTGATATTGAGGGCAAATAAGATATCAGCAACCTCTGTTACCGGCAGAGCCCCGCTTTTGATAAGCTTGTTCGTTCCCTGGCTGTTCGGACTGGTGATGTTGCCGGGCACCGCGGCTACCGTCCTTCCCTGCTCCAAGCCGTAGCGAGCGGTGTTCAGGGTGCCGCTTCGCTCAGCCGCCTCGGTTATCAGGATGATATCGGCGAGGCCGCTGATTATCCTGTTACGGTCGGTAAAGTTTCTGATATGCGGCGTAGAGCCAAGCTTGTATTCGCTGATAAGCGTGCCGCCCTTATTTGCCATCTGTTTAGCCAGGTTGGCGTGAGCCGACGGGTAGATGTGGTCTAAACTGGTCGGCAGAACGGCCACGGTGATGCCGCCGGCGTCCAGGGCTGCCTGGTGAGCGATTGAGTCAGCTCCATAAGCCAAGCCGCTGATAATCACAACTCCGGCTTCAGCCAACTGGGTCGCCAGCTTGGCGGTAACATCGCGGCCGTAGGCACTAATCTTACGGCTGCCCACAATCGCCACCCTAGGTTTATCAAGCCACTGCGAGGGAGGACTCCCAAGCCAGAACAGCTCTTTCGGAGCGGATGGGATGTCGATCAGGCTTTGAGGAAACCCGGATCCACCGTGCTTAAGGCTGCTGACGCCTATCATGAGCACAAGCTATTATGGTTATGCATAATTTTGGCCTGATTGTCCATTTTATTCTCTAGTCTTGACATAACGACACTTTTTTGCTAGAATTGCAACTTGTAAGTACAGTTTAACTGTTCTTACGTACCTTATACCCCCCAAATCTAACTTTTAGTTAGATTGTCTAAGAGTCCTGCTAGCAGAGGTAGTACCCTCCACCAAAACTAGCCCGTACCTTTTTCTGATTTGTAGTATGAATAACCGTAAATTAAAAGACAACTGGTTAAGCTAAAAATTAGTAATAGGTACGGAGATTCTTAGACAAACTAACCCCTTTAACTCGCCCGGTATCAACTTTGGTTGACGCCGGGGTCCCAATCAATGTGGGTAAGCGTGTCCCTTTTTGGGATGTATTTGTTCTTCGGAATAAATCGGCTCTTGTGTACTTGCTTATATGCAGCACTACGACGCTTCGCTATGGTGGGTTGAAGGGTGTAATAGGTCTCCGGCGGTGCCCACCCCCTCCGGAGACCTTTTAGGTTATAAAGGATTATAATTAATAAAATGTCAGAAAATGCTGCCCGCCGCACCGAGATATTAAAAGAGGATACTCAACCTAATTCTTCAGAGGGAGCTTCTGGGAGACTTAAAACTGAGATTGAACTTCTCGGCAAGGTAGCCATGAGAAAGCACGGACAGATCGCCTACATCGGCAGGTTGGTGGTGGCTGTTCCGGACGGCCTAAATTGGCGCCAATTATACAATTCGAAGGAAGAGTTGGTCGAAGCGCGAGGGCCGCTTAAGATATAGTACGGGTTTCGTGAGGCAGTACGCCGCCGAAAACATACTCAGTCATTAGAACGCCAACTTCTTTTAATAGCTCAGGCAATTTTTCCTGCTCTGCTTTCGTAAACTTACCCAGTACGAAGTCGGCGGCATCGGCCTTTTCGCTGATTTCGTTGCCAACGCCTATACGGATGCGGCCAAAATCGTCACCGATGTGGGCAATTAATGATTTTACTCCATTGTGGCCGGCGTCGCTGCCGCCCACACGGGTGCGTATTTGCCCGAATTTTATAGCCAGCTCATCGTAGATCGCTACAGTTGTAGGGTTATAAACTCTATAAAAATGCTGGACGGCTTGGGCAGCTTCGCCGCTGTTATTCACAAATGTGGTGGGTTTCGCCAGGATTACCCTGCTCTGGCCCATCTGCAGGCTCGTCAGGTGGCATTTAAGGTCTTTCTTGTTGATCCAGGCCGGAAAGTCGTTGCGCTTGGCAAAATCATCCAGCGCCGCAAAGCCGATGTTATGCCGGGTGCCCTCGTACTCTTTGCCCGGATTCCCTAGCCCAATGATCAGGATGGTTTTATTAGCGCCTACTGTATACAGTGGCGCGCTGGTGCTGGTCTGCGGTTTTTTTTGGAATAAAGCCATATCACTAATAGACTAACATCTATTGGTGAGTAGTTAGTAGGTAGTAGTTTGTAGTTAGAAAAATGCGGCTAAATCCTAGTCGCTAACTACCAACTACCAACTACCAACTACCAACTACCAACTACCAACTACCAACTACCAACTACCAACTACCAACTACCAACTACCAACTACCAACTACCAACTACCAACT
>JAQGHE010000026.1 GCA_028288985.1 Candidatus Saccharimonadota bacterium | reverse complement strand
CCGCCTACGATGTTAAAAAGCGTAAAAGTGCGCAGATTCATTCTACCAACGCCGGCAACCAGCGGGGCCACGGTACGCACTACGGCTATGAAGCGGGCAAATAAAACGGCCTGCCAGCCGTGGCGCTTAAAGAAACTTTCGGTGGAGCGCATATAATCCTCGCGGAATAAGATGCCGTCCTTCCGTTTAAAAATCCGCGGACCAGCGGTGCGACCTAGGTAATAACCAAGCTGATACCCCAATATGGTTGCTATTGTCACGGTAAGTATCAAGTACCCTAGCGGCAGCCTATGTTCAGCCGCGAAGATGCCACCGGCTATCAATAGAGTATCTCCGGGGAATAAAAGGCCCAGCAGCAGTCCGCTCTCGGCAAAGATAACCAAGCCAATCAGCAAAAGACTCCCAGCCTGCAGCAGACTATGTGCGTCAAACATCCTAGCCTCATTGTAAGCCAGAATCTATTTGCGAGGCACACTTTTGTTAAATGAAGCAACTTTACACCTTAAATCTGCTATAATAATGATCAAGAACTATCGGAGGTTTATTTTTTTATGTCTAGCGTTGACGAACCAGTCGTTCTAGAAGAACGAACAGTAATGGGCAAAGGACTCAACTCGCTGCGCAGCGAGGGCTTTGTCCCAGCCGTTATCCATAACCATGGGCAGGAATCTGTCCACGTCATGGCATCTCAAAAAGAACTGACCAAAATTTACCGCGAAGCCGGCAAGCACCACCCGCTGGAGCTTCATATCGGTTCACAGCGGTACTTGGCGCTTATAAAAGACGCTCACTTCAATCCGGTCAAGCAGACTCTGCTGCACGTGGTGTTCCAGGCTATCCGCCGTGATGAGAAAGTTGAAGCGGAAGTTCCTGTTCATCTGGTTGGCGATGCCCCGGCTGAGAAAGTCGGTCTAATGCTGCTTCACCAGTTGGACGTGGTCCAGATAGAAGCCTTGCCTAAGAACTTACCCGATGAGCTGACAGTCGATGCCTCGAAGTTGGTTGAACTGCACGACAAATTGACTGTTGCCGATATAAAAGCCCCCGAGGGGGTCACGATCCTTACAGAGATGGACTACCCGATCGCATCAGTAGTTGAAACCAAAGCTCAAATGTCTGAAGAGGCCGCTGAAGAACCCGCTGAGGGCGCAGAAGCTGAGGCTGCCGAAGGCGAACAAGCCACCGGCGAAAAAGAAGCCTAAAAATTACTCTTCAATAAATCCGCCCGGATTGGTGGGCCCTCAAGCAGTTCTTTGTGAGCGCCTTGCTCGGCTATCTCACCCTTTCAAGAACAACAATGCGGTCCATCTGCCGTAAGATGACAAAAAAATTCCTAATTTGTTAGGCTATAAGGTGATATGGAGAAAATAATTCTTTTTTACAAGTTCGTGCCGGTTAAAGATACCGAGACTTTAATGCATTGGCAAAACAACTTATGTGCAAGCCTGGGGCTGAAAGGCCGGATACTGATAAGCGAACATGGAATAAATGGCACTTTAGGCGGAGAGGTAAAAGCTTTAAAAGCCTATGTTAAAGCCATGAAGATGCATAGTTTATTTAAAGACACGGCCTTCAAATGGAGCGTGGGCGGCGCGGCAGACTTTCCGCGTCTAAGCGTAAAGGTGCGTCCGGAAATAGTTACTTTTGGTGTCCCGGAAGAGATAGAAGTCGACGAAAACGGTATCGTGGGCGGCGGTAAGCGCCTTAAGCCGGAGCAGGTGCATCGGTTAGTGCAGCAGCGGGGCGGGGACGTGGTGTTTATGGACGGCCGGAATGCTCACGAAGCAGCAATTGGAAAGTTTAAGAATGCTGTCATTCCTGATACCAAAACTACCAAGGATTTTATTAAGCAATTGGAAAAGCCGGAGATGCAGGCGCTTAAAGATAAGCCAATAGTCAGCTACTGCACAGGCGGTATCCGTTGCGAGATTCTTACCGCCTTGATGAAAAAAAGAGGTTTTAATGAGGTTTATCAATTAGATGGCGGCATTGCAAAATACGGAGAGAAGTTCAAGGATGACGGTCTTTGGGAGGGCAAGCTGTACGTATTTGACCGCAGGATGAACGTTGCTTTTAGCCAAAAGGCCAAAGACATAGGTGATTGCTGCAGGTGTAAAGGAAAAACCAGCAACTACGAAAATTGTACCTACAACCCCTGTAGTAAGTTGATATTAATCTGCAAGGAATGCGCAGGAACAGTTCCCACGTGCGGAGCAAAGTGCAATTCTAGGCTTGAGGCGGCGGCTTTAGATAGCCAATAGTTATGAATGATTTAATTAAAGAGAGACTGGCATCACTGCCAACCACACCCGGAGTGTATTTCCATAAGGACTCCGCCGGCGAGGTTATTTATATTGGCAAAGCCGCCAATTTACGCAGCCGCGTACGGCAGTATTTTCAAAAGAGCCGTTACCGCGACCCCAAAACAGACGTGCTAGTTAACGAGATTGCCGATATCGACTGGCGGGAACTGGACAGTGAAGCTGACGCGCTGTTTCTGGAAGCTGAACTGGTTCGCCGCAATCAGCCCAGGTTCAACATCCTGCTGCGCGACGATAAGAGCCTGCAGTTCGTGCGGATAGATTATAAAAGCGATTACCCAACGGTAGCTTTGGTGCGCCGGCCAATGGACGACGGCGCTGAATATTTTGGACCCTATGTTAATGGCCTGGCTATTAAAAAGGCGCTGCGCTATTTGCGCCGGGCTTTTCCCTATGCCATCAGCCGCCCAACAGGAGCCCAGCGCGCCAACCTTTATTATCACTTAGGACTGGATCCTGGCTTGGAAGACGGCAGCACATCACTTCAGCAGTATCGCTCTAACCTGCGCAAGCTGATGCAGTATTTACGGGGCGAGCGAGTAGCTCTGGTTAGGGATATCGAGCGTGAGATGAAGAAAGCGGCAAAGCAGCGTGATTTCGAAAAAGCTGCCCGTGTCCGCAATCAGCTTTTCTCACTTCAGGAACTCAACCGCCAAATACTATTTAGCGACAAAGAGCTGATGGATGCCGCCCTGGACGACGCCCTGTTTGGCCTCGCCAACCTCCTAGGACTTAATGCACTAGAACCGCAAGCCTCCAATGTGGATGGAGTGCAAGACGCAAACGCTGAGGTGGCCGGAGCTTCGGTCCGTAAGCTCCGGCGGATAGAGGGTTTCGACATCAGCCATATGCAGGGCACCGACACCGTAGCCAGCATGGTCGTCTTTACCAATGGGGTCCCGGATAAGACAGCCTACCGAAAGTTCAAGATGCGCATCCCCGGCAACGACGACTTTGCGCACATGTCAGAGGTTGTGAAAAGACGTCTGCGCGAAGAGAATCGAAAAAAATGGGAAGTTGGCGATCTGATGCTTATTGACGGCGGCAAAGGCCAGCTGCGAGCTGCCTTGGACGCGCGCGATGAAAGCGGCCAGGCCGGTATCCCAATGATTGGGCTGGCCAAACACAGGGAGGAAATAATTATCCATAAATCCCGCAGTACCGGAGGTACGGATATCACCAGGATCTCGCAGGACGCCAGAGATTTGGGAGCCTACGTCGTCGATAGCCAGGATTTCATATCCGTAACTCTGCCCTCTAATTCGCCGATCGTAAAACTCCTTCAACGTATCCGCGACGAAAGCCATCGCTTTGCAGTCAGCTACCACACCACGCTGAAGCGGGGAAGAGTGGCTGGCAGTCTTCTGGACGACATCCCGGGTGTTGGGCCGGCTACCCGCAAAAAGCTGCTGCGCCACTTCGGATCAATGAGGGCGCTGGCAAATGCCGACCAGATAGAAATAAATAAAGTAGTGGGGCCCAGCAAAGGTGAAGTGCTGGCAAAATACATAGCCAGTCATAAAAGCTAGTGCTCTTTGCCGCCGGTAGTTGCTACAATAAATAGTGATGAAAAAGCAGGGACTTTTAGTACGATTTCTGGCTCGATGGCTAGTATGTTCTCTAGGGCTCTTTATAGCCTCCGCCATCTTGGGCCCCGATCGGCTAAGCGTCGGCGGCAGCTGGGGAACAGTGGCAGGCGCCGGTTTTTTCCTGGCTCTTATCAATATGATACTCAAGCCTGTGCTAGTCTTTCTGTCGATACCGGCGCTGCTATTGAGCCTTGGCCTGTTTATGCTGGTGGTCAACGGCTTCTTAATCCTACTGGCCAGCTGGCTGTATAGTCCGCTTTACGTCAAAAACCTGGGGGTAGCCATCGTAGCCGGGGTGATAGTTGGTTTAGTAAATTATCTGGTAAGCCGTATACTGGAGGACATATGACGATTTGGAACTACATAACAATTGGTACCGCTCTCTTGCTTAGCATTTTGATCCTGATACAAACACGGGGCGCCAGTCTGGGCGCCGGGCTTGGAGGTTCAGGTGAAATCAATACCGTGCGCCGCGGCTCCGATAAATCATTACACCAACTGACTATTATTTTGGTATTGGTCTTTTCCGCCAGCATCATTATAGGAATAGTTGCCGCGAAATAATCCGGGCAATATGGTGGTAGACGACCAAACTCGCAAACTTCTGGCTCGCAAGCTTAAAAGCCGCCGCGGCAGTGCGGTAGAACTTGGTAATCAAGCCGATGATAAGCTAGAGCGCCTGCTTATCCGGCGTTTTGGCCGGCTGGCATCGGTCCGGCGCTTCATTACGCTTTGGACTCTGCTGTTCGTGCTTTTATCTTTGGCTACTTTTTTTCAGTTTCGAAGCTTGACCCGGCAGTACCAGGCGCTGAAGCCCGTAGCCGGCGGCCTTTATAACGAGGGGATTATAGGCACTTTCACTAACGCCAACCCGCTCTATGCCACGGGTGCCGCGGACACTGCCGTCAGCCGGCTGGTATTTTCAGGACTCTTTAAGTACGACGACAAGAATCAGTTGGTCGGCGATTTGGCCCAGGAGTGGAAGCCAGGCGCCGGGGCCAACCAGTATCTGGTCATACTGAAACAAGGCATCAAATGGCACGACGGAACCAGCTTTACGGCAGACGACGTGGTTTTTACCTATAAAACCATCCAGAATATTGAAGCTCAATCGTCGCTTTATTCCAGCTGGCAGGGAATAAGCGTTAAAAAAATCAATGATTATATGGTCAGCTTCGAGTTGCCTAACCCGCTGAGCTCTTTTCCATATTCGCTGACCAACGGCATTGTGCCGGCGCACATCCTTAGCAAAGTTCCGCCGCAAGACCTGCGCAGCGTTCCGTTCAATATCGCACCCGTTGGCACCGGTCCGTTCGTTTGGAAATTCGTGGACGTCAGCGGTTCCGGGTCTGAAGACCGGCAGCAAAGAATAACTTTGGCCGCTAATAAAAATTACTTTCTAGGCAGACCGAAGCTAGACGGTTTTAGCATAATTACGTTCAGGGACGATCGGCACCTAACAGATGCTTTTACGAAGAAACAGCTGAACGCCATGAGCGGGCTGGAGGCAGTGCCCGATAATCTGTCTAAAGATACGGCTACCCATGCCTACGTGACACCTTTAACTGGGGAGATAATGGCCTTCTTTAATACTTCGCACCCCGGTCTTGATGACGCCAAAGTTCGCCAGGCGCTGGTTAGTGGCGCAGACAGAAGCTCCATATCTTCCTTGACCTCCTACCCTTCAGAAGTGGTCGACAGCCCTTTCCTGAAGGGACAGCTGGCCTACAACCCTACGATCACGCAGCTGGCCTATAACGAGGACTACGCCAACCAGCTCTTGGATCAGGATGGCTGGGTCCGGGACGCACTGGGTTATAGATCAAAAGCAGGGCAGCCGCTGCAGTTCACTATGGTCACGCGCGGTACGACCGATTATTCTAATACCGCCAGTTTTCTGCAGAAGCAATGGCAGAAACTGGGCGTCAAATTAAAGATAGAATATCCCCAAAGCGATGAACTCCAGCCCAGGATCGCCAACCACGATTACGATATTCTTCTATATGGCATAAGCATCGGGGTCGATCCGGACGTTTATGCCTATTGGGATAGCTCGCAGGCCAGCATTACATCGCAAGGGCATTTGAATTTAAGCGAGTATAAATCAACAGCCGCTGATCAGGCCTTGGAGTTCGGCCGGACGCGCTCCGATCCAAGCCTGCGGGTAGTAAAGTACCAGGCGTTCTTGACGACCTGGAAGAATGATGCGCCGGCGCTGGCGCTGTATCAGCCAAACTACCTATACATTACTCGTGGTCCGGTCTTTAATTACGAGAGAAGGGCAGCAAACAGCGCAGCAGATCGTTTTTATAATGTTGATAACTGGATGATTCGCCAAAAACACCAGGACATTTAAATAAAGTCTTGGCTGGATGGATCCCAGCCATGCCTGCTAGGATTGCGCCAGCTCGTCAGCAGGCTATCGCCTGGAGAGATTTGCGCGCCCGTCACCCGCCTGAGGCGGGTGGGAACCCATAGCTTATCTAAGCCATGCGGGGCGCGTGGTTCCTAGGAGGGGAATTACTCGGCGGGCGGGTAGCCCTCGAGCACCTCGATCTCGCTGAAGCGAATGCTGAACTTGTACTCGAAGCGGTCGTTCGGGGCTACCACGATCAGGTTGACGGCACCACCGGTCTCCTTCTCGAGAACCTCGTAGTTGACGACTACCCCCACCAGCTGCGGGAAGTCCTTGCCGTAGCCACAGATGTTGTACTCGGAGTCGTCGAATTTCCACTCGTCATCCCCGACGCGGCGCCTGAAAACCGATCCCTGCATCATTCCGATCGGGCTAGAGGTGTAGGTAGCACCCTTCAGAAGGTTCTTCCGTCGGATACGCACCACCTTGTGTACAAGCCCCTTCAGGTTCCTAACGAGAACCTTTTTGGCCTCGGCCTGCTCGAAAGTCTTCTGTGAGAAGTCCTCCACACGATCGTGAATGGTGAGCTTCTTGGCTGGTTCTTCGACTTGTGACACCTTACTCCTTTCGGATCAGCCCTGGACTTCGATGATATGGATGCGCCTGGACGGATCGTCTCTCTCGTAGAGAACTACGGCATGGTTGCCCTCGCGTTCGGCATAGACGAAAGGTCCTTCGGGCGACCACCCCATCATCTCGGCAACCGGCCTTGGGATGGAGAGCTTCCGCTTGGACACGTCCAAGGTCACGCTGCTTCCTAACCGGACGCAAGTCGAGACTCTTTTTTTACGGATCAAACGAAACACTTCACTCCTTCCGGTCAGTCGCGGCGGATTGCCTGGATGAAAAGAGCTGCCGCGAGGCAGGCTGCCCCAAAGACAGCTTCTCTAAAGTCATGAAATGGTGCACTTATATCTGAGTGATAGGCGCCAGTCAAAAGCTGGCCACCGCCCACAAAACCCAGCAGAATGAGACCAGCGCTCAGCCACCAATTGCTCGCACGCTTCAACTTTTCCTCCTCAAATTCGAAAGAGCTAACCCCGACGATCAGCCGAGACTAGCTCAAGGCTGACACTGCCGAAATAACAGATATATTTTACCAGCTTTTGCCTATTTAGGCAATTAATGTTGGTGTGGGGATGAGAGGACTTGAGTTATCATCCGCTGGCTGAAAGATGCAAGCATCGTGCATGCGGGAGCCTCAGTAGGAAAACATGAACAGCCACCGGCTATTCATGCCTATCGGTTCAAGTCCAACCTAACCTCAGATAAGAAAAAAGCCAGTCCGCGAGGGACTGACATTTTTCTTGGTGGGGATGAGAGGACTTGAACCTCCACGGGGTTGCCCCCACTACGTCCTGAACGTAGCGTGTATACCATTTCACCACATCCCCTCGTCGAAACGTACAGCTTTGGCTCGTTTTGTCCACCTTGGCCAAAGGCTTCGCCCTGAGCTTACGTTTCTCCTCTCAATTTTACAAAATTTGCTGAAGCGGAATTTTATAAAATTGTAATTCAAAATACAATTTGGGCTCTGTTATTTTACGTCACTACTCCTCTCAATGGCAAGAAAATGCTATGATTAAACAGTTAATTCAACCAGGGTATAGAGGAAGTTTAAATTTCGCATGAGTAAGATTGCTCACTATTTGCAGGAACATTTGGTAGGGGAAGTCTCTGCCAGCCCTGAGGTTAGGCGTCATTTCGCGCACGATGCCAGCGTGCTTCGGCTAGCCCCGGCTATAGTGGTTTATCCCAGAAATGAGAATGATGTGCGCAAGACCGCCAGCTTCTGTTGGCAACTTGCGGAGCGCGGCCGCCCAATGCCCTTAACCGCCCGCGGGGGCGGTAGCGATACTTCAGGCGCTGCTCTGGGAGCCGGAATATTGCTGGTCTTCCCGGCCCACATGAATAAAATCTTAGAGCTTGATCCAAAAAAGGAAACGATCATTGTTGAGCCTGGTGCGACCTACGACAAGCTTGAACAGACTCTGTATACCCATGGCCTATTCCTCCCGCCTTACCCGGCATCACATCAGTACGCTACTATCGGCGGCGGCATCGCCAACAATTCTATAGGCGAAAAATCCGTCAAATATGGCGCCACCAGCGATTACGTCGAGAGGTTGAGGGTAGTGTTGGCTAACGGCGAAGTTATAGAAACCAGGCCGCTTAACAAAAGAGAGCTGAACCGAAAGCTGGGCCTCTCCAGTTTTGAAGGTGATGTCTACCGCACACTGGATAGGCTGATAGAAGACAACGCCGAACTGATCGGGCAGCTAAAAAGCATCACCAGCGCTCCACGTAGCTCTGTAGGGTATAATATGGCATCTGTTAAAACTAAAAAAGGCTTTGATCTGACACCGCTGTTCGCGGGTGCCCAGGGGACGCTTGGCGTAATCACCGAAGCCACCATGAAGGTTGTGCCCCACAATCCACTGACCAGATTAGCTATGGTTAGTTTTGAGCGGCTGGAAGATCTGCATGACGCGCTGCCTAAAATCCTGCAGCTAAAGCCCAGCATCTGCGACATGATAAATAAGGCGGCCATAGACCAGGTGCGTAGGATAAATCCCCACCAGCTGGATAATGTTTTAGCAGCGCCGGAAGCCGAAATCCATCTCTTTGTAGAGTTTGATGATAGAAAAGTTTCCGACCAGAAAAGTGCCATCAAGAACCTTGGAAAAATCGTGGACAGGGCCGGAGCACAATGTATGGTGGCAGAAGAGCTTGAAGACCATGAGAAGCTGCATAAAGTCCGTGAGAGTGTGGCTACTATCTTGACGGAGCCGCACGGCCAGACCAAAGCGGTTCCCATAGCTGAGGATATTTCAGTACCCGTAGAACACCTGGTGGACTTCCTGGTTCAAGCATCTAAAATTTATCAGGCCGCGGGTATGGCTCCGGCGGCTTGGGGACAGGCCGGCGACGGCGTTGTCCGGATGCACCCGATGTTCGATATCGGCCAGACCGGCGACCGCCAAAAAATGTTTAAACTGGCGGATTCGCTATATGCGGCTGCGCTGAAGCTGGGTGGAAGCCTGTCAGCCGCCAACGGAGAGGGTAGGATGCGCGCCCCGTATATGGTCTATATGTTCGGCGAGGAGCTGCAGAAACTGATGCGGGAGGTTAAAGCGACCTTTGATCCTCACAGCATTCTTAATCCCGGAGTTAAGACCGCCACCCGTGAGGAAGTCAGGGCCTTGCTGCGCTCTGACTACCATTTGGCCCACCGCCACGAACACCTCCCTCGTAGTTAACTGCTTTTCTTGTATAATTTAAGAAGTTCAAAAAATTAGGGCGCGATGGCCGAGGAGTTAGGCAAGGGTCTGCAAAACCCTGTACACGGGTGCGAATCCCGTTCGCGCCTCCAATTATTATGAAGATGCAACTGGGATCAACCGAAATCACCTTTCGCGCAGCTCTTGATTTTAGATCTATGCCATTCAATGAGCGACCGCACGACATTGATTTAGAAAACGCAGTCAAACTTGCATTTCGGCCTAGATTTCACTGGTACGATCAGAGCGGCGAAAGGTCTACCCAAATATACTTAGAAGCTGAGTACAGCGGGGCTGAGACAATTGTCGAGGTGCCAAAAGTAAAATACCAACCAGGGCGTAATCTAGTGCCCCAAAATTTGCCGGTTTTTGAAATAGGCGTTAGTTGTTCAGACATGCCAGCACAACATGTCGGCTGCGCGGCTATAGCCTACCTATTTGAAGGCCAAACTCCCGGTATATTTGGGCTCGACGGCGAAATGCTGGGCGAAGTTCTAGGAGCTCCAAGTAAAAATTACGAGATACCCCGTTTAGGATTAATAGCCACAAAGAGCTTACACTCAATAAGGCGCACATCTTAATTAAAACAATATTTGGTAAGATATAGTCTGTAATCATAATTGGGCGAGTGGCGGAATTGGTATACGCGTTTGACTTAAAATCAAATTCCCAAAAGGATTGAGGGTTCGAGTCCCTCCTTGCCCACCAAAACAAATACCGGCTGCAAAGCCGGTTTTTGTTTTGGTGAGGGACGAAGGACCGACCTGCGTAGCAGGGGTTCGGGCGCCAAGGAACTGTGCGCAGAAGCTTGCTTCGAGCACAGCGACTGCGCAAGAGCGAAGCGACCTGTCCCTCCTTGTGCAGTGAAAGCAACTGAACTGCTTCAGTTGCGGGGACGAGAACGGGCGCAGCGTTGTCTGAGTTTGAGTGAAGCGAAAGGCGAAGACCGCGAGCCGGGCCCGCGAGAAATTTCCGTCAGGAAATTTACTTGGGGGTCGAAAGTCCCTCCTTGGGGGGGCGAAGAACCCATACTGCCAGTAGTGGTTCCCGGCGCCAAAGCGCCGGGTTAACTGGATTTTTATTTGATAAAGAGTCAAATAAGCGTTATTGTTATGGTGTAACTTAAAAAACAAAGAGGTGGGCAAGGAGGGGTAATGAACGTTTGGGAATGGAATTCACCTATCGCGCTCAGCATATTTTTTGTCGGCTTAACGCTTAGCATAGCTTTGCTTAGCTGGGCAGTTAAGACTTTGGCCAGTATCGACGCACCGCAAGACCGTCGCAAAGTACGCTAACAATATAAAAATCTATTTTAAAAATTCCCGCTTTAATTAAAGCGGGAATTTTTTTATGAATCTTGTTCTGTTTCTTCGTCGGGCGAAGGACTTACGGTATCGGTGTCCTCTCTACTAAGAAGCGGTCCCTCGGGAAACGTGCTCACAATAAGCGCATCCCACTCTTTAGCCTGTTCTTCATGAAATATTCGTTTACCAAACTCTCCCAACCTCTTTCGAAATTCCTCGTCACCCATTCCCACCGCGATAATAGGCGGTAAATCATGGTTAGTCATTTCTAAACACCCCTGCTCAAACAATTACCACAAAATAACAATTTAATAAAGCCGATCTTACTGATTAGCCTCTTGAATTGGTGGGCGCTGAGGGACTCGAGTTATCATTTATGCTCGCTCGAAAATAAAGTTTCTCGCTCGGCCAAGCAAGGAAAACGTAAACAGCCACCGGCTATTTACGCCCTCTCGGGTTCGAGTCCCCGAACAACAATCACGAAAAAAGCCGCTCAAACGAGCGACTCTTTTCGCTGAGGGACTTTCGACCCACAAGTAATTTATCTGACGATAAATTCCAGCGGGCCCGGCTCGCGGTCTTCGCCTTCTGCCTTTGGCAGAAACTTAGACAACGCTGCGCCCGTTCTTCGCCCCACGCAACTAAAGCAGTTTAGTTGCTTCAGCAGCCTGACGCTGAGGGACAGCATTTCACTATATCCGCTTCCTCACTCGAAACAAATACTTCGTGCTTGTTTCTCATTTCGTCGCTTCACGAACCCCCGACTTGCAAATTTTCTTTCAGAAAATTTGCGTCGGTGAACCGAACCTTCAGCAAACACCAATTCAAAAAGCCCCCGAAGGGGCTCCTTGAACTGGTGGGCGCTGAGGGACTCGAACCCCCGACCCTCTCGGTGTAAACGAGATGCTCTAGCCAGCTGAGCTAATCACCCTTAATGTCTTGTCGCGTGGTGCGGACGAGAGGACTTGAACCTCCACACCTTTCGGCACAG
>JAQGHE010000019.1 GCA_028288985.1 Candidatus Saccharimonadota bacterium | reverse complement strand
ACCAGCCCTATACGGTGGCTATATAGGTTCTAAGTGCTTCGTCAACGTCGAGCGCGAAGGTTTTTGATCTGTAATCAATCTCGGCCGCTTCGGCTATCATCTGCTTCAATTTCTCATCTGTTATTCGGGTGGCGAGGTTCTGAGCTTTACCTAGCGGATAAGGATTTATTTTAGCTTCTTTGGCGATCTGAGCAGTCGTCTTTCCTCTGCCGTACTTGGCTATAGCTATAATGTGCAGCTGCCAAGCCAGAAGAGCCAGGATCGCCTGCGCCTCCACCTTCTGGGCGCGCTGCTGCCCATAAAGATCCAGCGCCATTTTTCTATTGCCGGAAAAGGTGGCATCTAATAGATCGAAGATGGTGCTTTGAGGGTTCCTTTCCGTTAACAGATCAATGTTCTGCCTGGCTATTTCCCTATCATAAAGACTAAGTTTTTCCAGTTCGCTGAATAAGATCGCCTGGTTCGTACCCAGCCTATCAATTAGGTAAGCGGCGTCTGTCTGACTAAGCTTAGAGTCCATTTTTCGTGCCTCTTCAACCAGCCAAATAGCTAGCGCCCTGGGCTCTAAGTCATTAAACTCCTCGAACTGGGTTTTTGACTTGAGCGCCTTATAGTAAGCTGTCCGCTTATCTGTTACGGGTTCGTAAATAACCAGGTCCGTTGTTGAAGACACTGAACTAATTATTTGTTCAATCTTCTCCGCAGCCTCTTTATTGGCAGCCAGTTCCCGCACCACTACCATTTTCTTTGAAGCCAAAAAGGGCATGCTCTGGACGGCATCTAAAATGAAATCAAACTCTGCTGCCGAGCCGTCAATTCTCTCCAACGCCAACTCCCCCTGCTCGGCAATAAAGGCATCCACCAACTTGTCGCGGTGAAGTTTAAGTAAGTGGCTGTTATTGCCAGTTAGGGTTATTACCATGCCACTCCTTCGTATTTGAAAATTAATATTTTTTGAATATGCTCGGCTATGGGGTGCAGGCGCGCTTCTAAATCGCCTAAGATTGGAGGATTTTCTGCTTCTCCTCTGTAGAATGCCTCCAGCTCTTCACCGTACCTATCCAGAGCCCTTTCGTCGCCGGTATCAACTTCTAACTCATTACCGTAAGTATAGACGCCGCCCTCCATTATTTAGGCTCCTTTTGACAATGAGGACAAATATGAGTGCCACGCCCGGCAACCTTTATTTTCTCAATCGTGGTTCCGCAGCGGGGGCACGGCTGGCCGTTTTTCCTAAACACATTGGCAAAACTCAAATAACTTCCGGGCTTGCCTTCTGAATCGACGTAGTTGCGGTCCGTGCTGCCGCCCTTTTCAATACTCAGGTTCAGCACATCCCGGAGCGAACTATAGAGTGCGACCATTTTAGCTTTAGGAATGTCTCCTACCAGAGTGCTGGGGTGAATCTTAGCACCCCAAAGCGACTCGTCGGCATAGATGTTCCCTACCCCGGCAATAATGGTCTGGTCGAGAAGAACCGATTTTATGTTGCTTCTTTCGCGGCGGCTTAGCCTCTCGATAAAACGTTCCACCGTGAAATCGTCTTCCAGAGGTTCCGTGCCGACTTTCCTAAAAATATCTATTTCTGTGACATCTATTTTTGGCATCAGGCGCATCCAGCCGAATTTGCGTTGATCGTTAAAAAATAACTTACTGCCATCTGTAAAATCTACAGTAACCCGTGTAGACTTATCCGGCAGGTCGCCTGCGAGAGATTTGTTTGGATGCCCTGCACCGAAGCGTTTTTTACCCACATATACCAGCTGCCCTGTCATCTTTAAGTGAATTACGAGGGAGTATTTGCTAGAAAGATCAATAATTAATACTTTTGCCCGGCGATGGACGGCTTTTACGCTGGCCTTCATCATAAAGCGGACGGCATCAGCCGGAGCGTTGGGGAATGATTTCTGCCAATCGTGCTGTACATCCTGGATCACTAACCCCGGCAGTAATTTGGCTAGGCCTATTCTGATTGTTTCTACCTCTGGCAATTCCGGCATACTCTACCAGTATAAACTACGGCTGGACAGCATACCGTGTGTGATGCCAGACTATTAGAAGATGGATAGTTTACAGGAAATCCTAGGCAAGAAAGATTTTACGCCGCCCGACGAAGTGCAAGCCCTGCGCGACTATGTTAAGCGCCGCTATGGCAGCGAGTCTTCTGTGAAAGTGCAGCGCGACGCGGTTATTCTAAGTGTTCCAAATTCCGCCTTGGCCGGGACTCTTCAGATGGAGCGCAATCAGATTATCGAAAAGTGCAAGTTAACAAGTAAGTTAGTTATCCGGATGGGCCGCTACAGCTAAAGTTGACCCGACTCATTTGTCAAAAGGCGGACTAGCTCGGTCTTCATCTGACCGAAGTTGTCATACAGGATAGTATTTATTCCCAATTCTTTCGCGGCGTAGATGTATCTTGAGATATCATCTATAAATACGGCCTCGTGCGGCTCTACCTGCAGTCTAGCCAGGGCAATCTGAAAGATTCTGGGGTCGGGTTTGGCGATGCCAAGTTCAGAGGAGATTATAATCTCGTTGAATACTTTTTTAAGCCCTCCTTGTTCTAAAATGGGCGCCAAATGTTCGGTACTGGCGTTTGATATAAGTGCAGTTTTATACCTCTCGTGCAATTTGCCTATGAAGGCAACCATCTCCGGGTGGACTTTCTGGCTTTCATACATCTGTCTGACTTTTGCTATATCCTGCCCGGTATCTTTGGCTACCTCCGACACAAAATCACGCCAGCTTATGTG
Source organism: Candidatus Saccharimonadota bacterium (assembly GCA_028288985.1). Taxonomy (GTDB): domain Bacteria; phylum Patescibacteriota; class Saccharimonadia; order Saccharimonadales; family UBA10212; genus JAQGHE01. Next base: position 1,341 of record JAQGHE010000019.1, on the reverse strand, counting down.
GCCCAGGTTAAGATCGGCCGAAAGTTTATTAAAATCACCGTCTGCGTTTTTGTCCTCTTTAACAAAATTCCAGTACTCGTCCGAGCAGATAACTCCAAAGAAATCAAAAATAACCGCTTTAATCATTCTTCCTATTATGCAGGCCTGGGGCCCGCGAAGAAAGCGCTGGAAGCATTTACTGTTATTAGGTTAAAATTGGGTCAATATATGGATAAAGTATTCTTTTGGCTGCTGTCTCTTACACCTATTGCTATCGCGGCGCACTTCCTGCATTTATCTGAACTGGCCGTTTTCTTTATTGCAGCGCTAGCTATAATCCCGCTGGCTAAATTTCTGGGTGAAGCAACAGAAGAGTTGGCCAGCCGCAGCGGCCCGGCGTTTGGCGGCCTTCTGAATGCTACTTTTGGCAACGCGACAGAGATAATCATCGCCATATTTGCCCTGCGCGCCGGCTTGATAGAGGTTGTTAAGGCATCTCTTACCGGATCAATCATCGGCAACCTGCTGCTTGTCCTTGGTACGGCAATCATGGTCGGCGGGGTACGCCATAAGAAGCAGGTGTTTAACAGAACCGGCACCATGGCCAGCGCCTCGATGCTGCTGCTGGCAGCCATAGCTTTAACCATCCCAACCTTTTTATCGCACTCGGCCCGCAGTATGAGTCCCGACAAGATCCAGAGCTTAAGCACTACGGTAGCAATCTTTATGTTTATCGTTTATATCGCTAACTTGGTTTTTATCTTTGTTACTCACAAGCATCTATACACCGAAGAGGTGGGAAAATACGAGGCGAATTGGAGCCTGCGCAAAAGCCTTTTAGTACTGCTGGGCTCAACGGTGGCAATTGCCTTCCTGAGCGAAATGCTAGTCGGGGCGATCAAGCCGGCTATGGCAAGCCTTGGCTGGACCGATCTGTTCATGGGTACGGTAGTGATAGCCATTATCGGCAATGCCGCCGAACACTTCAGCGCCATTGTCATGGCAGCCAAGAACCGGATGGATTTAAGTCTGCAGATTGCTGTAGGTTCCGCCATCCAGATAGCTATGTTCGCCCTGCCGATATTGGTATTTATCAGCCTGATTATAGGCAAGAGCATGAACCTGGTATTCACTCCATTTGAGCTGGCTGCAATCGTATTGTCTGTAATGCTTACGAATCTAGTTGTGCAGGACGGTGAAAGCAACTGGTTGGAGGGGGCTCAGCTAATCTCTGCTTATGCCATCATCGCCGTAGCTTTTTATCTCCACCCTTAAGCGGCTGCTGCTAGATGAAGCGTACTCTCTCCATCAAAATCTACCCAGCCTTCTTCATGAAGGGCATATGCACGTTCTTTTAGTTCA
>JAQGHE010000030.1 GCA_028288985.1 Candidatus Saccharimonadota bacterium | reverse complement strand
TACTCCACACTGCTGCGGCAGTTTGAAGAATACATAGTCCATCTGGAGCAAATGCGCCGCAAACTGGCCTACAACGACAGAAGGCGCTTTCCAAGGCGCGGCAACGAAACGTAAATAACCCAAAAGGTTTCTAAGGCTGGCACATAGGCGACCAGTATAAATGCGCGATAATTATCATGCCGCTAAGCTCATGGGAAATTCTATCGGAACCGAAGCGTCCAACTCTTGCTCCTTCGCATACTCCATGTAACCTTCATACATCTCAGCTCTTTCTATAGAAGAAAATACGTCCTCAAAAATTAATGCCGGAATCCCATTGTTTTTTATAGCAGTCTCAAGCTCTTGCAGCTTCTGAGCACGTTCTTCTCTAATCTTTTGTCTGCGCATCTCTATGGCTATACCGATGGCTTTATTGCGTAAACCCAGCTTATAGCCAAAGCTACTCTTAAGTTCAAATAATTCATCAGCATTGGGAGGAGTTCGCTTGTCTATCTCCTCCGCAGTGGGGCCCGCACCATCGTTGTTTCTGTGTGTCGCCAGCCACCAACTAAAATCTTCCACAGCTTCAAGTTCGGCGTACCTGCCTTTATATAAAAAAGAGGCTCTCCATTCTGGAGAGCCGGGCCTCAGATTTTCCGCTTTTCTAGGCATTTGAAAAGAGTATAGAGCTTTATGCTTATGCTGGCAAGTCTTTTTTGCCTTGGGATATTTTAGGACTAACGATGCGCATTGCTGGTATTATAAATAACGAAAGAAGGGAGCGGATGCACATACTTTCGGCAGAGCAATTCAGCCCGGCCCAAATTGAAAAAATCTTCAAACGCGCAGACTATTTCAAGAAAAACTCCTCCACACTTCCGGGCAGAAAAAAAATTTCTACGATACATCAGGGGCGGCAGCTAGCCAGCCTCTTTTTTCAACCTTCCACCCGTACGCGCCTCAGCTTTGAAACCGCCGCCGTAAAACTTGGGATGGGACTGATCAGCACTGAAAACGCCCGGGAGAACTCCTCATCCACCAAGGGCGAAAGCATCGAAGACACCTTCCGCATCCTGGACGGTTATGGTTATGACATCATCGCCACCCGCCACTTTGAAGTCGGCGCTGCTGCCAGGGCCGCGGCGGTTTGTGAGACACCCATTATCAATGCCGGAGACGGCAAAGGGGAACACCCCACGCAGTCCTTGCTGGATGCCTACACGATCTATAAATCTCACGGCAGGCTGCAGGGTCTAACGGTAGTCTTTGGAGGCGATTTGCGCTATGGCCGGACGGTGCGATCACTGTCGCGCATCTTATCCAAGTATAAAAATAACCACCTGATCTTTATTTCTATCCCGGAACTGCAGGTAAATGACGACATCAAAGGTTTTCTGGCAAGCAGCGGCACGACCTTTGAAGAAACGGCCAGCGTAGCGGCAGCCCTAAAAAAGGCCGACGTCGTTTATTGGACAAGACTCCAGGCGGAATATCTGGCAAACCCTAGCACCATCCCCAAAGGCTTCACTCTTAACAAGCGGCTTATTAAAAACATGAAAGAGGATGCTATCATCATGCACCCGCTGCCCCGGGTCGACGAAATAGATCCTGATGTAGATGACGATCCGCGGGCGGCATATTTCCGCCAGGCCGCCAACGGGCTATATGTTCGCATGGCCCTGCTGGATTTAGTATTAAGCGAGAAATTATGAGCGACATCATAACCATCCCTGGCGCCATAGATCTTCATGTGCACCTGCGCGAGCCGGGGACCAATCCGGCAGAGACCATCAAAAGCGGTACTTTGGCCGCGGCCGCCGGAGGCTACGTGCTGGTCTGCGATATGCCCAACAACCCGGGTAATCCCACCTGGATACTGGAGTCGGTTAAGGAAAAACAAAGAATCATAACTAAGGACGCCGCCATTGAGGTATTGGTTTATGCCGGCGCACAGCCTGAATCCCAAAACCTGGACGAGCTTCCTAAAATGGCCAAGCAATGTGTCGGCTTAAAGCTGTATGGGGCGCCGACCACGGGTAATGAGCGCGATTACGAAGCAGAGGAGTTCGCCGCCATTATAGAGACTTGGCACAAAGCAGCACCAAAAAAACCGATAATGCTGCATGCCGGTTCTGGGAACCTGAGCGGCTTTATCCAGCTTATAGCCAAAAAATATAATCATCCTTTGCATATTTGCCATGTGAACAGCGCCGTCGCCGTAGAACTTATTAAAAAGGCCAAGCAAGAAGAGCTGCCGGTAACCTGCGGAGTCTGCCCGCACCACCTGCTTATGAGTAGTCACGACGAGAAGAGTCGGGGCTGGTTTGCCAGAATGCAGCCGCCGCTGGCCCATCAAATTGAAGCCGAAAAATTGTTCGATCATCTGGTAAATGGCGATATTGACGTAGTTGAAACAGATCATGCGCCGCATCTCGCCGAAAACAAATGGCTGGCAGAGCGCGAGAATCCGAGCGGAATGCATGATGGGGGCAATAGGACGTGCTACGGCGTACCGGGCATAGAGTTTGCTTTGCCGCTGCTGTTCTATCAAATGAAGCGCGGCCGGATCAGCCTGGAGCGCATAGTTGAGGCAACATCGATCAAGCCCGCCAAAATAATCGGAATAGAGCCGCCAAAGAAGGAAATCACATGGGAAATGACCGAGTACCGGATAAACGATGATGATGTTGCGTCAGCCAGCGGCTGGACTCCATATAACGGCATGATGGCCGTCGGTAAAGTAAAAAGTATGGGCATGAAATGAGTAAGCATACACTGGCCGGCCTAAGCCTAAGTTCGTCGCTTGTGGCGGCTGCCGGATTTCAAAACGGCACCGACGAAGGCCTGATTATGGAGAAGTTTAACCAGCTGCTGGACAGCGGGATGGGGGTCATTACCCTTGGCTCATTCACTCTCCCGGTCAACGAAGGCAACGAAGCTAAATACGGTCCGCCGGTTTACTACTACGACAGCCGACAGGGCAAGACATATAATTCCATGGGCTTGGCCAACGTGGGTGCTGAAGCGGCCCTGAGGATGGCCCCGTCAATGGTGGCTAAAGGGCATGCCCAAGATAAAATTATCATCTTCAGCGGGTCACCGCTGGGCTCGCTAGAGCATGGTACCTCCGTAGAACAAGCTTATCTGCTGGCCCGCAAATTCCTGGATAGCCCGGCGGACCTGGTAGAGATTAATCTTAGCTGCCCTAATGTGGTGACGGAGGAGGGTGGGCGAAAGCCGGTCATGGGTTACGACGTGGAGAGCGTGACAGAGTTATTGGAAAAGGTAACTAACGACCTGGAAGTATCACGGTTAGGCTTTAAGCTGCCGCCATACATGAGTGATGAAGAGCAAGAATTGGTATCCGAGATCGCCAGGCTGCTAAATAAAGTTCGCCCGGGGTTTATCACGGTCGCGAACACGATTCCCGGACAGGTC
>JAQGHE010000027.1 GCA_028288985.1 Candidatus Saccharimonadota bacterium | reverse complement strand
ATGGTGTAGCGCTTACCGTCAGATAGCACCATCTGCAGCTGTGTTACGAAGTTCTCGGTCTTGCCATACTCCAGGGATTTCTCGCCGCCGGAATTGTTAGAGACCATACCGCCGACAGAGGCCAATTCACGGCTGGCGGGGAAGCTGGGCAGCAGCGCGCCTTTTTCCAGAGTAGCTTTTTCAAAATCGCGATAAAGTACGCCGGGCTGAGTCCTGGCACTACTTGATGTAACTTCCTCGATATTCGTAAAATAACGCCTGAAATCAACCAGCACCGATTCGCTTATGGCGCCGCCGGACATATCCGTCCCGGCGCTGCGGCCGGTTAGTGATAGGCCGGGGATCTTTATCCGGCACTCCGCGGCGGACTGAACGAGCCTTTCAAGATCATCGACGTGCTTGGGGAAGACTACCGCCTGCGGGACCAACTCAAAAAGCGAGGCGTCATGGCTATAAGTAGCCCGAGTTTCTTCGGTCGTATCAATTTCTCCCTCGAAACCTTTTTGTTTTAGGGTTTCATAAAAAAAGTCCATTCCGCCAGGAATAGGGGCCGTTTGCACATCGGCAGATCTCTCTGAGCTTTTATTTTTAACCAGATCCATTTCGTTTAAGCTTAACATAATTTTCGCAACAAAAATTTGGCGTATCCAATGTTAAAATTAGGGACATGAGGCAGTATTTGGACTTATTGCAGGACATAAAGCAAAACGGTGTCAAAAAGAGCGACCGGACCGGTACCGGAACAATCAGTGTATTTGGCCGCCAGATGCGCTTTGACTTAAGCGAAGGTTTCCCGGCCATGACCACCAAAAAATTATTCATGCGGGGCATCACCCACGAGCTGATCTGGTTTTTGCAGGGCAGCACCAATATCAAATATCTGGTTGATAACGACGTGCACATCTGGGATGAGTGGCCATACCGATATTATTTAATGCAACAGGGCAAAGAAGTGCCGCCCTCCGACTCTGCGGAGTGGAAGGCCGGAATCAAAGAATTTACTGAGAAGATAAAAAGCGACGACGAATTCGCCAAAAAATGGGGAGAACTGGGTCCCGTTTACGGCTACCAATGGCGCAACTGGCCGGCACCGGATGGACGCCATATAGACCAGATCAAAAATGTCATCGAGACCATAAAGAGCAACCCGGACTCCCGCCGGATGATTGTATCTGCCTGGAACGTAGCCGATATAGACGAAATGGCTAAAGCCGGTATACCGCCATGCCATCTGCTTTTCCAATTCTATGTGGCCGATGGCAAATTGTCCTGCCAGATGTATCAGCGCAGCGCCGATACTTTCTTGGGGGTTCCTTTCAACATCGCCAGCTACGCGCTCCTGACTATGATGATTGCCCAGGTAACCGGCTTAAAAGCTGGCGATTTCGTCCACACTTTCGGGGACACTCACCTGTATGTGAATCATCTGGAACAGGTAGATTTACAGCTATCGAGAGAACCTAAACCCCTTCCAAAGCTGAAGCTTAACCCAGACATTAAAAATATTTCTGATTTTAAATATGAAGATATCGAACTTGTCGGCTACGAATCCCATCCGGCAATTTCGGCACCGATTGCGGTATAGGCAGATGATCCTATCCTTCATTGTAGCTATCAGTGATAACGGTGTAATCGGCAAGGACGGTAAAATTCCGTGGTATGTCAGGGGCGAGCAGGCGCGTTTTAAAGAAATTACCATGGGGAAGCCTATTATAATGGGCCGCAAAACTCATGAGTCTATAGGTAAAACGCTGCCAGGGCGGCTAAACGTAGTCATCAGCACAAATGCCGACTATAAGGTTGCCGAAGGCAGCGTCCTGGTCCACTCACTGGACGAGGCCTTGAACTTGCCTGACGTAGCCAACGCCGAAGAGATGTTGATTATAGGCGGCTCCCGGTTGATTGAAGAAGCTATGCCAAGGGCCGACCGGCTTTACCTTACACTAGTCCATACGCACGTTGATGGTGATACATTCTTCAAATATGATCCTAGCGAGTGGAAATTGATCTCTTCCGAATTGCACAAGAAAGATGAGGTGCCAGATAGGCCCTTTGATTTTGAAATCCGCTTGTTGGAGCGGCTTTAGCAGTTGTTTGGTACAATATGCTTATGTACGAGCTGCTAAAATCTCGTGACTTCCGAATCTGGCTGGCGATCATGGGTTCTGCCACTTTGATCATAGGCGCCAGCTACGCCATGGTGCAGCAATCCACCCGGTTAGCAGCCAACGATTTACCCTTATCTACCGCTCAATTGGTTAAAAAGCAGCTGGAAGGCGGCGCCAACCCAAGCGACGTAGTACCGACTCAAACGGTTAATTTAAGAGATGATAGCGGCGTTTTTATCATCGTGGCTGACAGTTCCAGGCACGTGCTGGCCGGCTCTGCTGCGCTGGATGGCCAAACACCGCTGCCGCCCAAAGGAACGTTTGATTATACGGCTAAACACGGTCTGGATAGTTTCACATGGCAGCCCACATCAAAAGTCCGGCTGGCTACTCAAGTAGTAAATTACGGACAAAGCCCTAATACCGGTTTTGTAATAACTGGGCAATCGCTGGCCCCGGCAGAAGATAGGGTAGATGTTTATACCGAATTGGCTGTTGCTGCCTGGCTGGCCATTCTAGCCTGGACATACCTGACGCTGCTGATGCCTGAAAGCACTTTTGCCCGCAAAAAAACCAAAAAATAATCAGTTAGTTTTAAAAACCCAACTAATATCTGTTTTTTGGGTTAGGTTTCTCTTATGCTTGCATTTCGGCAAGCGGGGGAAGAAAATTTAAGACTGAGGGAGGCATCTATGGGAGAAGTCCTACGAAATTCAAAAATTATGACCTTAGCTCTTGCAGTCGGACTGGGCGGCGCAGCCTGCGGAGGCGGCAAACGCTCTAGCGAAAAACTGCCCCCAAGTATCAATGCCCAACGATTTATGACAGCAGACGAATGCAAACAAGCCTTCTGGCATGATAGACCCGGAGAGCGGCAGCCCCTGGTAAAAGTTGACGGTCAAGAAGAAGTGGTGGTTGATGGACGATGTAACTCTCCTCTTGATTCTCCGAAAGTAGCCCTTTATAACGGACCTGCTCAAGAAGGCCAGCCTGAATATGTAGCGATGAATGGAGATTCCTTGTTATTGAGGTGCTACACGCTGGGCCAGGTAATCCACGATGTACGAGGGCAAAGTAGTACATCAGACGTATGGCTAGAGGTGGGCTTACCCGAACAAAAAGTCGGCTATATTCCCGAAGTTAATGTAGGCTATGTCGACGAATCAAAGCTGAAACACTGCTAAAGCATAGAGATGTACTTCTTTCTGCGCTATTGTTATTAACTGACTTTATGGTATAGTTGCTACGTACTATTGTCATCGACAATGGAGGCGGCATGAATGGGCTTCGCGAGAGTTTCTACAAGAAACTAGGCGAGCTGCATGATCTGTCGGGAGAGGAGCGCAGCGACACCCTCGAAGAGCTCTTCGAGGAAGCGTTGGCGCTTCCTAGCACCAGAGAAAGGATGCAGGCGCT
>JAQGHE010000018.1 GCA_028288985.1 Candidatus Saccharimonadota bacterium | reverse complement strand
TTTAGCTTCGGCACGCAGAAAAGCGAGCAGATAGGGCTTTATTTCTCGGACGAGACTGGCGGATCTAAGCCTGTTGTCCTTGGCTCTTACGGTATCGGCGTGACCAGACTTATGGGTGTGATCGTGGAGCATTATGCTGACGATAAGGGTATAGTGTGGCCGGATTCGGTCGCTCCTTACAGGGTTTATCTAGCAGGAGTCGGTGAGAATCCTAGCGTTCAACAGGCCGCCAGTGAGCTCTATGAACAATTAAACAGTGCCGGCATCGATACCATATGGGACGATCGCGATGTTCGCCCCGGGGAGAAGTTTGCCGACGCCGACCTTATGGGCATGCCGCTGCGCCTAGTGGTCAGCGACAAGAGTTTGGCGGCCGGCGGCGCAGAGTTAAAAAGCCGCATGAAAGAGGATACGCGCATAATCGCTTCAGATTCTGTAACCCAAACAGTGGTTGACACGCTGAAAAGTCTGGTATAATCAACTCCAACTCCAAGGTGCTTCGGAGAGGAAAGGTAGGGGATTAATCTCTCCAATAGAGAAAATTATGAAAAAACTATACAATTTGACCCAAGAAGGTGCGGATGAACTCAAGCGCGAAGAGGAGGCTCTAAAAAGTCAGCGTGTAGTTATTGCTGACCGTATCAAGCAGGCCCGCGAGCTGGGCGACCTTTCCGAGAACGCCGAATACCAAACTGCCCGCGAAGAACAGGATCGCCTGGAAAGCCGCATCAGCGAGCTGGAACACGTATTACAGAATGTTCAGATTATCAAGAAGCCGAAGACCAACGGCCAGATACGCCTTGGCTCCACCGTTAAGCTGAAAGACGGCGCCAAGACCCAGCAATTCCAGATCGTGGGCACCCTGGAAGCCGATCCCAGAGCCGGCAAGGTCAGCGACGAATCGCCGATCGGCCAGGCACTGATGGGCAAAAAAGAGGGCGAAAAAGCTGAGATTAGACTTCCATCTGAGACAGTTCACTACACTATTGTCCAAATAGCCTAGGAGTTTTAGTAATTCATTTTGGACATTACTGCGTTATCGCTTGCGCTATTCCTTCGGAGTATTGAAATACGCCTCAGTCCATTGCTCAGCGCTGCCTTGTACTGCCTCAAAGGTGAATTACTAAAACAATGAATGTGTGAATTGCTAAGTTAAAAATGTAAAATGTCTCTATGCAGTGGCTTAATAAAATAGTTGACGATGCGATCGCCCAGCACCCGGAGGGCGAGATTGTAACCAGCTCTGGCGTATCCCCGAGCGGTAAATACCACCTGGGAACGCTGCGTGAGGTTCTGACGGCAGAGGTGATTATGCAGGCCTTGCGCGCCCGGGGCCGTGATAGCCGCCATATCCACGTGGTGGATGACTTTGATGTCTTCAGGAAAGTTCCGGCGGGGATCCCCGAAGACTTTAAGAACTACCTGGGTAAACCTCTTTATCAGGTACCGGCGCCAGACGGTTCCAGCGGTTCCTATGCCGATTTTTACTTAGCCGATCTGCTTACCGGCGCCGAAAAACTCAGGCTCGAAATGGAAGTCATGCGCAGCCACGAGAAATATGGCCAAGGTTTTTTTACGGAGGCCATTGAAAAGACTCTCACTAATTTGCCTGCTGTACGCAAAATTCTAGAGGACATTTCAGGCCGCAAATTGGACGAGCAGTGGTCGCCGATTCAAATCATGGAAGAAGGTTACCTAAAAACCAGACCATTCGTTAGCATCGACACGTCGGCCAAAACTATCAGGTACCTCGATAGCCATGGGCAGGAGCAAGTTATCGGATATCAAAATGGCGAGGTTAAGCTGAACTGGCGAATTGATTGGCCTGCCCGCTGGTGGCTGCTAAATGTAGCCGTGGAACCCTTTGGCCGCGACCATGCCACTAAAGGGGGCAGTTATGATACGGGTGCTCGTATTGTTCGGGACGTCTTTGGCGCCCCTCCGCCGCTGCCTGTGCCGTACCATTTCATTAACCGCGTCGGCGAAACCAAAAAAATGAGCAAAAGCGCCGGTGATACGGTTACCCTTGCTGAGCTGCTGCAGCTGATGCCGGCGGAAATCGTCTGGTACTTCTTGCTGCGTTTTCCTCCTGAAAAGCAGTTGTTCTTTGACGAAGGGATGGGGATGGTTCGCCTGTTCGATGAATTCGGTGCTTTGCTTTCCAAGCCCGACAAAACCGAGGCCGAGCAACAGCTGCTGGATATGAGCCTCCGCGGCAGCACGGAGCAGGTAATCAGCAGTATTCCGTTTTCGCATCTGGTAGCCAGCTATCAGGCGGCGCTTAAAAATCCGGACAAGACACTGGAAATCATAAAACGAACAGAGCACGCCGAGACTGTGGAACAGCAGGAAGATGTCATCAAGAAAGAGCTGGTCTTCATTGAGCATTGGCTTAATACCAAAGCTCCCGAGGAGATCAAGTTCAGCCTGGCGGATAATGTAGACCCTGCAGAGTTTAGTGATGAGCAAAAGAATTATCTGAGCCGTTTGGCAGACGAGATTGAGAGTGCCCCGGACGATGCCGATGGGGAATGGTTTCATAAGGCCATCTATAAGTTCAAAGAAGAGGATGAACTATCGCCTCAGCAGCTCTTTGGGCCGCTTTACCGGGCGCTGATCGGCAAGGAAGCCGGTCCCCGTGCCGGCTGGTTCTTATCCATCCTGCCGCGCGACTGGTTAATTAAGCGTCTAAGATTTGAAGCCTAAAGCCAGTATCCCGGAAGTATTTGAAAAATCTTCGCTGGAAGTGGCGCCGCTACTGCTCGGGTGGACTCTTTCACGGCAGTTATCGGAAGGGGTAGTTAAGCTGCGGATTGTCGAAACGGAAGCTTACCATCAGGATGATCCGGCCAGCCATAGCTTTGCCGGTCTGACTAAACGAACGGCGCCAATGTTTAAACGAGGCGGCCACATCTATGTGTACTTTACCTATGGCATGCACTACGCTCTGAATATAGTTACCGGGCCGGAAGGGGTAGGGGAGGCGGTGCTGATACGGGCCGCCGAACCGCTAATCGGCATTGAGATAATGCGCAAAAATCGAGGCATAACAGATATAAAAAACTTAACGAATGGTCCAGGAAAACTAACTCAGGCTCTAGGCATAAAAGACACCTCGCTCTCTGGAGAAATGCTTAACAAGTTAAGTTCTATAACCTCAAAGAATAAATTTTCTGGGGACTCCGGTATTTGGCTAGAGCCGCCAGAAGCGGGTGCCGGGCATGAAGTTGCAGTATCCCAGCGGATTGGCATCACCAAGGCCGCTCATCAACCTTGGCGATTCTACATTAAAAATAGCCCTTTCGTTTCCAAAGCTGTTCATAAGTAGCCCCAAAGAGTTGACAATTAAGTGTGACAAGACTATACCAGAAAGCATAAGGGGAAAATAAAAATGGCAAACGTTTTACAGCTTTCTAACTTTGAGGGTGAAAGAGTGCCCGCCCATGTCGTTAGGCACATGACAGTTGAAGGGATGAACGAACTCTTTATTGTAGCCGGAGAGATCCAGCCGAGTTTGATAATCAAAGGCATGGATAGCTTGTCTATCGAAGTCCCGCTTACCACCCCGGAACAGCAAGCTGAGCATACCTGGAAAACGCTGAGAGTATCTAAATCCTTAGCAGAAAATGAGTCTGCTGTTAGGTACTCCGCAAGCTTTAGAGAATACATTCCTGCTGATGAAGAAACACCCGAGCATGTAGATCAATGGAGTTTGGAGTTCCGGCAGCCCAAGGATCCGGTCATGATGAATGGTAAGGGGCACAAATATAGCGAAGCACTTACAAGCGCCGATGAAATGCTCTTTATCGTGGATTTGGAGATAGCCTTAGCAGCCCTAGAAGCTGAATGCGAACAGCTCAATGTCGTACTTGAGGAGCCGGTTCGTGAAACAGCCGCACTTGGTCACCTGGCAGTACAACAAGCTGCTTAATAGGGTCTATAATTAAAATATGAAGACGGCGATTTTGGCGGCGGGGTGTTTTTGGGGAGTTCAGTATTACTTTGATGAGGTGCCAGGAGTGCTGGAAACCGAAGTCGGCTACATCGGCGGCCATGTAGATAACCCCAGCTATGAGGCGGTAAGTGCGCACGGCACCGGCCACGCTGAAGCGGTTAAAATCACTTACGATCCAGCTGAAGTTAGTTATGAGACGCTGCTTGGACAGTTTTTTCGGATGCATGACCCGACCCAGTTGAACCGCCAGGGTCCGGATGTGGGAGACCAGTATCGCTCAGCGATTTTCTATCGGGATGAGGATCAAAAAAAGATGGCCCAAGGCCTGATCGATCAATTAAATAAAGAAAAGTTCAATGGAAAAATAGTGACAACTCTTGAACCAGCCGGAACATTCTGGGCAGCCGAAGATTACCACCAAAAGTTTACTGAGCGAACTGGAAGAGGTATGTGCCACGTCCCGTACGCCCCGCTTTAATAAGCAGTAGCGTGATATGCTTTTAAGGATATGGATGAGCTAAAAAGAGAGCTGGCCAGGCATTGGTGGATCCATTTACTGCTGCTAGTCGTGATAGCCGCTGCATTTTTAGTTATGAAGTCTTCAAGTAGGGGTGAAACGTCCGGTAGCGGTACCCAGGCAGCAGCGGTGCAGCAGCTGGCGGCTTGCACCAAAGATCCCTGCGTGTGGAAAATCTCAAGTGACCTAACTGCAAAGTTTGGCCCGACGGTTGCTTTGGATGCGCTAGCGATATACCAGCAGAAATATCCGTCCCGAATGACGGGGGATTCGCACGAATGGGCGCACGTGGTAGGGCGCCAAACGGCCGTTACCTTCGGTATTAGCGGCCAGTCTTTTTTGAAATGTCCGACGATGTTTAACTACGGCTGCATGCACGGCTTCTTTGAAGAGGCCCTAGGGCATGCCAAATCAACCAAGGACGCTGTCGACCAGATTTGCGGCAAACTGGAGACAAACCAAAGTTACTCTGAAAAGTTTAAATTCTATTGTTACCACGGCGTGGGCCACGGCATCATGCAATCTACAAACTATGACCTCGGCGCGGCGCTGACTATCTGCGACAGTATTTCTACGCCCATGGGTCAGGACGGCTGCTGGCAGGGCGTATTCATGGAAAACATAAACGCTGAGGCAAGAGGAGAAGCGCAGGCCGGCGTTTTTTCAACCACCGATCCGTTAGCGCCTTGCGATAAAGTGGCTGATAAGTACCAGCATGAATGCTACATTAACCACGCGGCACATCTGGTGCAGACATTTAACAGCGTTTCTTTGGCGTCGTCGGCCTGCTTGAAAGCATCAAGCGCCCAAGTCACTGCCTGCCTGGAGAGCATCGGGCTAATGGCCACAAACCCGGTATGGCAGGAGCCGCTGGATGGCAAAAAATCGGGGGACGTCCTTGTCCGGGCCCGTGATATTTGCAAACAATTTCCAAATGGCCATAACCAGGCC
>JAQGHE010000023.1 GCA_028288985.1 Candidatus Saccharimonadota bacterium | reverse complement strand
CCATCTGAAATTGTCCCAGGTAGCAAAGTCATCAGTATGAATAATCTCTGCCCCCAGCTCTCTGGAAAGGTTTTCGGCCAAAGTACTTTTACCGGCCCCACCGTGACCATCGATAGCAATTATTTGTACGGGGAAATCGGCCGGCGAATTTTTAGCTTTAACGCCCTGAACGATTTTATCAATAATTTCTTTTTTCATTGTCTCTATTTTACGCTTAACTGAAAAGGTGCGTCTCTATTGTTAAATTGTAGTAAATATTGTAAAGTATTCTAATCTATGAGCGAGCTACAGCACCAATTAGACGTTGAGACTACTGTTACGGCGGAACCATTTGCAGAGCTTATGAAGTTTGCTGTCAATACGTGCCTACGCGACCCTGACGGCTACTATAGGAAGCTGGAAAACTTGCGTGAAGAGGCCGCACAATCAGAGCAAGCAAAGATTGCTTCGCGAATTGGACTATGGCCGCTGCGCGAAGCTGTGGAGATATCGCTTAATACAGCCTTTAGAGACGAGAGTAAATTAGCGGATATCAGTGCACCCGAAACTCTTTTTATGAAAGTAGATCCTGAAATCCAACTCAAAATAGAAGCTTTCGGACAGGCAATTTTAGATGAGGCTTTTCTCTGCTTAGGACAAGAGGCGCCCAACAAAGTCGCAGAGTGGCTGGCAGCGGAAACAACGGATGAGAAGAAGGAGATACTGAATTGGATGCTTGGTGTAGTCTACGAAATCATTAATATACCAATGGATGAAAATGGCCACGAAATAAGAGATGACTCAGACGATGAAGATGAGGAGATTACAGAAGACGGGCAAGAACCAGACGATCCAATTTTGTATTACCATCCAGTAAGGTTATCTCCAAAATTTATTGGTGAATATCCACAAACCGATGTTGAACCGGCTTGCCTTGGAGTTTCAATCTTGGCTGCTTCGTTTTATCAAAAGCTAGGGGTACCCTACTTGCATGCCGGGGTTGTCAGGACTGCACCCGATGAAGCTCGGACGTGTAGCTACCTGATCTCTGAAATAACTAAGGAATACATCGCTGACCATGGTATCGAACTACACGCCAGGCTGGAAGATCTATTGGCCGGCTTGGCAAAAGATACACAGGAAGTGCTGCGCTCCGAACGAGGCTTCCACGCTGCAGTTCTTGGGCAACTAGATGACGAACAATGGGTTCAGATTGACCCTCACTACAAACGTAATGCCAGACTATATGAAGAAACCAGCGCTGAATTGACTACTATACATGACACCCTAAGCGATCTGGGCAATGTAATACGCGGTACGGAAATACTCTGGCAGAACCGTAACACTCTAGCTCTTAATTACTTTTGGAATTTTGCCGAGGAATTAGCTGCCAAGCCACCGCGGGATGACGCCGAAATAGAATCGTACCTTTTGAATGCGTCTCCCGACACTAAAGTAGAAGATTTCGTTAAAGAATTTTTAGGCGACTTTTTAGAGGGATCTGAAATAGAGAGCTACACTGAACTTCGTCAGGTATTAACAAATTTGTGCGATCAGACTTATGAGACCGACTACAAGTTCTGGGTGGAAGAATATATCCTGGGCCAGACAGTCCGCAGCCGAGTTTTCCCTGACGCGAAATACAGCGACCTAAGCCATAGTTTAGCTCGCTGTAAAACAGATGAGAGGTATCTAAAAAACAGGGTAGAAGATCTAAAACTAATTCCCTTTTATGCCCTGCTATCACTTCAGCTTGATACGGGAAACCAAGTTATACGCAAAGCATTCAATAAAGCTCACTCTACTTTTGAGCTAGGTATGCCCGCTTATAAAATCGGCGCATCGGTGCTCAGCCATCTGGCCGTCTGGTGTGGAGATGAGTTGCCGCCGAGTTTTTGGCTAACTTACTGGCCTAGCCAAGTCAGCTTTGCTGACCACGCAAACAGCGGCGAAGCAAAATCCGATGCCCAGCGCCAGCTGGCTTACCAAACTGCCCAGAATATAGACAGAGGTCTTTGGACATATTTAAATATAAGTGGTATAGTAGATTTTGTCCTCGACCAAGGAGGTGCCCCCACTCATGGGGAAAATCAAACGGGACAAGCTCGAAGAGCTCATGGAGAAGGCCGGGACTCACCCGACTGAACGCGCCAAGCTCATCGACGCGCTCGACGGCCCGCGCGAGCATCAGGAGCCGAGCAGCCGACGGAGCACCGGATTCGGGGCTACGTCGCTCGACGAGAGGCCGCTGCCGAGCATCTAGGGAAAGGGCGGCCAAATTGGCCTGCATACCGCGTCCGACGCGGCCGCCCTACCTAGACTTTGAAACCCTTAGGAGCTATCCGCTCCCTCCCCCTCTTTGGTCGAGGGGTTTTCTTTTTATAAATTAGAACTGAGGGCGGTAATTTTAATGCGTTCTTGTGCGGTGGTGTCGCGGTTGCGGACGGTGACGGTGTCGTCTTCCAAGGTTTGGAAGTCAATGGTTACACAGTAAGGGGTGCCGATTTCGTCCTGGCGGCGATAGCGTTTGCCGATGTTGCCGTTGTCATCCCACATGACGTTGCCGACTTCTTTTTGCAGCATTTTGTATACTTCTTTGGCCTTTTCTACGAGCTCTGGCTTGTTTTTAAGCAGCGGACTGACGGCGACCTTAACAGGGGCTAAGTGTGACGGAAGCTTAAGGTATATGCGCTTTTCGCCCTCTACTTCGTCCTCCGTATAAGCGGCACTGAGGATAGCTAAAAACAGACGGCCTACTCCGACCGAGGGCTCGATAACGTGAGGGATAAATGTCTCTCCGCCGTCCTTGGGGCGATACTCCATGCTTCTGCCTGAGGCTTCCTGGTGGCGCTTTAGATCGTAGTCCCCACGGTAAGCCAGACCCAGTAGTTCGCGGCGGCCGAATGGAAAATCAAACTCAAAATCTATGGTGCGCTTGCTATAGTGCGCGCGGTCCTCTTCCGGAACTTCCAGTTCGTGGACCATATCTTCCGGCAGGCCGACTTTTTTAAAGAAGATGTGAACATCTTTGCGCCACTTTTCGAAGCTTTCTTCCCACTTATCGGGATGAACGAAGTACTCTACCTCCATCAGCTCTAGCTCTCGGACGCGGAACAGAAATTCGCGCGGGCTAATTTCGTTACGAAAGGCTTTACCGATCTGGGCCATACCAAATGGCATATCCGGGTAAAAACTATCAACCACATTCTTGAAGTTAACAAAAATACTCTGGGCCGTTTCAGGTGGTAGATAGGTGAGGCCGTTCTCGTCTTCAAGAGGCCCTAGGAAAGTTTTAAGCATCATGTTGAACTGGCGCGGTTCGCTTAAGGTTCCCTCTTTGCCGCAAACCGGGCATTTGTCGCCCTCTATGTGATCGGCGCGCAGGCGCGAGTGGCAGTTGCTGCACTCTACTAGCGGATCATTGAAGCCGCTGGCGTGGCCGCTGGCTTCCCAGACCTTCTTGTTCATTAGTATCGCGGCATCAATCTGATACATATCGTCCCAGCCGTCTACGAAGAATTTTAGCCAGGCATTCTGGATATTACGCTTTAGGCGCACTCCTAATGGTCCGTAATCATAAACACCGGCCAGGCCGCCATAAATCTCAGAGCCGGGGTAAACAAAACCCCTTCTCTTTGCCAAGCTAACAATATCTTCTAACGAAGCGCTCATAACTACAGATTATATCTGTTCGTAACAGTTTTCGTAAGTCTTTAGTTGTCTGCAAAAGCTGGGAGTGACCTTTTTCACATACAAATTCCAACCTCCTATGTATAGATATAAGAATAAAATTTATAGCCTCATAGAAATGGAGATTCCTATGATTTGGACTATAAAGAAAATTACTCAAGCATTAACCACAGGCTCTGTGGTTTTTATGATTTCTGGGGCGGCATCCGCGGCCTCAATAAGCACCACCGGGCCGGGTTCTAACAATCATATTACAAACACCAATAAGAATAATGTCTCGATAAAGTGTAAAAACAACGTCCAAGTAAATAACAGCAGCCTTCAATCTGCTTCGTCCGGCAACGCGAACTTATCCAACAACACCATCGGCGGCAGCGCTCAATCCGGGAATGCCAGTAACAGCAACCACACCTCAGCAAATGTAAATGCTAGCTGCGTCCAAGCAGCCGTGCCTACTGTGACGCCCCCTCCGGTTGGCGGACAAGGCGGTGGCGTTGTAGGCGGTCTTGGCGGCGGAGGTATAACTCCGGCAGCTGCGGCAGGCGGCCTTGGTGCCGGAGGCGCGGGAGCCGGCGCGGTGCAATCATTACCTAGCACAGGTACTAATCCGGTAGCATTAACAGGCATGGCGGCAGCAGTACTAGGCGTCATAGCAACCGCCGCCCGAGTAGGTGCAACGGCTTATGGCGCAACGAGGAACAGGCTCTAATATCTGGCCTGCAAAATTCGCCAGCCCCAACAACATATATATTCTTTTTCGATACTACGTAAGCCTGGGGCTTATATATGCCGCGACGCTTTTATTCGCGGTGGGCATATTTAAGCCCCGCCTAATATTCAAACCACCGCCATTACCGCCTGCCAACAATGCTGTGTCGGTGCAGCAGTATAAAGCCGATGTGATATATGGCCGGCCAATAAGGATGGTGGTCCCGGCTGTATCGATTGATCTGCCTGTAGATGAGGGATTCTACGATGCAAGCAGCAATACATGGACGCTAAGCGGCACTCATGCGCAGTTTGCGATGATATCCAGCCTGGCCAACAACGACAGCGGAAACACGTTCATATACGGCCACGAGAACCGCGCCGTGTTTGTTCCCCTCCAGGCTATCAAGCCCGGAGCGGAGGCGCTTTTATACACGGATAACGGCCACATATTTTCTTACATTTACCAGACATTTACTAACTTGAGGCCCAGCGATACATCGATTTTGAGCTATAAAGGACCTCCCATCTTGACCGTCCAAACCTGCAGCGGGAACTTATTCGAATGGCGGCAAATGTTTACATTTAAATTTGACCGGGTAGTGCAATGACGCGGGCCATTCAAGTGATAGTGGACGTTTTGGCGTTATCCTGGCTATTGATTGGTGCGGCACACATAATCGGCTCGAGCATTTATGATTTTAGGCACGTCCGCCGCATAAAATTGCTGCGGGATAGTCCCTCTTCCAAACCCTTACGGCTAAGACCGTTGGTGTCGGTGGTAATGGCGGTCTCACACCCTGCTGCTAGCGATATAGAAAAATCCGTCAGAGCCCTAGCGGCCGGACGCTATCGCAAGCTAGAGGTGATTATTGTCAGCAGCCAAACATCAGGCACCGTTCAAAGAAAGATTAACGACCTCACCCGGGCTTACCCATCCAAGATAAAAAGGTCCATCAGGCCGGCCGCTATGAGTATGAGCAGTGCGATCAATCGAGCCATTATTAGAAGCTGCTCAGGCAATTTGGTTATGGTGCTGACACCGGACGATGTAGTTGATAAAAATGCTGTACGAAGTGCCGTAGACCGTTTGTCTTTAAACGAAAACGCCGACGCGGCGGGCTTGAACCTAAGCGGTCGCCCTAACCACAGATTGTCAGGCTTGTTGGATCTGTTTAGCAAGCTTGCGCGCGGGCAGATCAACAAGTTTTACGATATTATCGGGCGTCAAAAAGGACTAAGCGAAGCAGTTCTTTATCGGCGGGGAGCTTTGCTGAGCAGATTTGACCATAGCCGCAGAGACAGATTCCACTATATCTTCGTTTCCGACGCGCGGGTTGAAGTTGAACCTCCGGCGTCAGCGGCCGCGGCCTTCCGGCGCTTTTATTCCTGCCAGTTGGTTAAATCCCCCTACCTGGCAATCTACCCGATGATGCTGAAGTTTGCCCTGCCTTCTATGTTTACCTTCTTTTTGTATGAAGCCATCTACCTACAGAATACTTTCTTGTTAGGCCTCGGCTGGGCAACTTTCTCTGCCTATCTTATTTTTTCCATTTTATCGGATGAGAATCTTAAGTTGAGGCAAAAAATAGGAATGTGCCTGATAGCTCCAGCTATGTTTGGGCCTTTTATACTTTTGTCTTTGGTCATAGCCACCGCCAGCCTTGAGCTTTTTTTAACTACCTTAGGTGAAAACACGGCATCTCTTTACCGGTTCGTACAATCGAAAGTTAAGCCCGCTCATTTGCGCAGAGTCTAGTTCCCAAATTTGCGGGATAGTATTGCAAGCCTTACCTTGTCTGAAATTTCAGGTATGAAATCTACCGCGAATAAGGTCAGCGCTACAACCGCGCCGGCTGCGGCAGGTATTAACCAGGCCTTGGCCTTGCTGCTGCTAGCGCCAACTGCGTTGCTGCTGCCTGTGGAGGGGGGGTCCTGAGTTGAAGCTGATAGGACAGCTTGCTTTTGCTGGTTGCCGGTATGACTGTGGCCAGCACCGGAGGAAACACTGTTAAGCGGTGCTACCGCAAAACCGCCGCTGCTTCTAGGAATGAAGCGGAACACTTTGGCTACAGCAACATTGGGCGGCGCTAGATTGCCATTGGCGTTGCTTGAGCCCGCAGACGCGACTGCGGCCAGCGGCGAATTACCGGCATCAGTATTAACGCCGAAGCTGCCGTTCCAAGTGCCGAGGACGTTGATGAACAGGATTCCGAACCAGTCTTTGAAAGATAGGTTGCTACCGCTGATGTTGAGCAGGTTAGCGCTGGCGCTGGCATTGCCGGATCTGGCATTACCGGCCCTAGTATTACTATTTACGCTAGCATCACCGCTTTTTGAATTAACAGCCAAGTTGTTGTTGATCGTATTGGCTAGCGATGCCTTGAGATTCACATTATTGTTTACGACACTGGTGCTTTGACACGAGCCGCCGCATAACTGCGCCGTGGTGCTGCCCGGAGGCGCGTCCATAATCAGCCCTACCCACTTACCGAGGACATTCACGAAGACCAACAGGCTATTGTTGCCTACGACTTGACGGCCGGTTAAGTTAAATATCGTTAACTTTGTAGAAGCACTACCACTCGTGGCATTTCCAGCCGAAGTATTGTTGCCCACATCCGCCTTGCCCGACACAGCCGCCAGATTTACATTATTATTAATGGTCTGGGTTTTGCTTAAATCTGCAACCACATTGTTTGTCTGAGACTGGCTTACATCAATAGTGCTCTGCGGGGCACCGCTGGCGATCAATTGATCTAAGAAGTTCGGCGGCAGAAGGATGTCGCCGTTCAGGTTGCCGTTGATATTAATCACTCCCAGAAAGGACTGTCCGGCCGCAATAGCGCTATTAAGGACATTCACCACGTTTGCTACCGCAGTGGCGCTGCCGCTTCCCGCATTACCGGCGCTGGTATTGTTAGCGAGAGTTGCATTACCACTGTTCGCACCGACCGAAATATCATTATTTATCAACCCGCTTCCTTTGGCATTTACGGTCAGGTTGGTCTGGGACTGGGTAAGCGAGTTGTTCGCCGATAGCTGGCCGGTTTGGGCGATCATATTGGGATCTATAGTTAAGTCGCCCGTAACATTGCCATTGATATTGGCCGTAAAGGTGAGCAAATTGGCCGCCGGCTGTAGATTCCATGTCGATTGCAGCATATTCATGATGTTATTAACATCTAGAGCATTGCCGCTCAGGGCACTTCCTGCCAGGGTGTTTCCGGTCACGGAAGCATTGCCCGACGCAGCTAAAGATGTAATCTTATTGCTTATAGAAGCGTCATAGAAAAGATTAAAAATGCCGTTGTTATTTTGGCTAGAGTTAACCGTGTTAGAACTGCTTGGCCCGGTAATGGCGGCAACGGCGATGGTGGCAGGAACCTGGTCTACTGATACTACATTGGGAACATATTTCTGCGCACCTGCGTCAAATACCCACTGGGTAGTATCCCACTTGCCGGTTGCCGGATTATAACTGTATGTAGGTGGCGTTTTGGGCTTGGTCTGGTGAGTAACCGGATCCCAGATGTAGTAGGCGTTCTCCCACAGGCCAGTCTGAGAATTATAGCTGTATGTACCGGCATCAGGCCCGGTTGGGGGTGTGCTACCGGCCGTGCTGGACGTGCCGGTCGCAGCTGCCGGTGCCGCGGTTGGAGCAGGAGCAGCCGCCGGAGGACTAGAAGAACTACTATCCGAGTTTGATTGCGGCGGTTGAGCGGCTGGTTGACTATCGGCTGCAGGTGCCGGTGCCGGGGTGGTCCCGGTGCTAGAACTTGCAGCAGATGGATCCGAGCTAGGCGTGCCTCCGGATGTATCCGCCGCCAACACGGCTAAGGGATATCCCATTACAAGAACAACAATAATACATATATTGATAATTTGTTTTCTCATATAAAATCCTATCTTTATTAACCTCATCCTGGAGGGGGGAGCAGCCTCCAACTCCCCCTCCCTCTTCCTCCTAAGCGCCTCAGACTAATTTATTAGTTGCTGACACTTAAGTTGAAAGTCGATGAGTTTGTGTTGCTGGCATCACCCGTTACTGCAGATCCAGCTTCCGTATTGTTACTTACGGTCGCATTTCCGCTTCTGGCCGTCTGATTGTTCTCATTCTCGACATTCAGTCGGTTATCATTGGTGATGTGCACTGTGTTTGAGTTGGTCGATTCAACCTCGTTGCGAGAGTTTGGTCCAGTCAGACTTATAGATCCGCTGCCCCCGCTACCGTTAAACGAACCAAAACCATTAGTCCAGTTGCTACCCGAAGAATTATTTACATCTACGGTGGCATCAAAGGAGTTGTCATTGCTGGCTGATCCGGTCGTGGCATCGCCGGCTATCGTGTTGTTGCGCACGCTAGCATTACCGGTTGTTGCATTTTGACGATTTTCGTTCTCCAACCGTACATTGTTATGGTTTCTGAGGGTAAACCTGTTTGTATTACTTGTTTCGATACTATTTCTTGAATTGGGGCCCGTAGTATCAATCGATCCCCCTGTTTGTGCCGCAGCGGCACCCGTTGCGAGACTGGCGCTCACAGCGGCTGCTGATGCTAGGCGCAGTAACTTTCTCATAAGCTACTCCTCCTTTAAATTAATTTATATTGCGGGTGATTACCCGACTACAAGAGGCTAGGTGAAGTCGATCAACCACTCTCAAACGCTGCAGGTTATGGATTAACCTCCGTTTGACTATTTGAATCAATGTGGACGGAACTTTGTGAGCTAGAACTATTACCACCGGAGCGGCTGTGCATGGATATATGTGTAGTGCCAGCTCCGTTAGTCACTGTTTTTTCCAAAGACTGATTGCCCGAGACCTGAAAGGTTTGATTGTCTACCGAAACTGAAGCGCTGGAAGAATTCTGACTGCTGTTTGAGCCTGAGGAAGAATTAGAGGCAGAGACGTTTGTGACAGGAGGGCTCTCGCTCCCGGACGGAACCGCCGCCTGAGAACTAAGTGTTCCATCAAACGATATGGCTGCGCTTTGGTCCGGCGCATTACCCGACATATTATTTTGCTTGGGCGGTGACGACTCATTCACCGCCAAGGCTGCCACGGGAAATATCAGCAGCGCACCAACGCCGGCTACCTTAAGCAGAGCGGATTTTACCGGGCTTGTCACTTTATCTTCATTTTTATTTGCGTGATTTATCGGGGTTTTATTTACTGGGATCTTATTGTTGCGATAATCTGCTCGCATCCCTTGCACCCCCAAACTAAGATGATATTAGTTCTAATATATATACGGCCTAAACTATAGTCTGTAAAAAAACCCGTACATTTATAGAGGCTACGCCCGAACGTGAGCAAGCATGGCTTTCACCAGGGGCTGGATTGGGACAGCCAAAGCTGGCGCATCTGTCACGCGCTGCAGCAGATGCGGCGAGGCGGCACTAAAGCCGAGGCGCATAAATTTAATATGGTCTGCCTGAAATTGCCCTTCCCGCTCGCGCGGACTTACAAAGCCCATTTCATCCAGATTGAAATCATAAGTTTTTTTGACTTGCAGCCGGGCACCTGCGGTGTCATCGCGCAGATTCGGTGTATGGCCCGCTAATTTTAACAGCTGCATATTGAACCATAAGACGACTAACTCCAGATCAATATCAGAGTCGTTGAGAGCCTTGAAAGATTTCTCCAGTAAGTGGAAGTAGGCCGGTTCTGTCTGCTCTTCGGTGGCTTTATGAAGTAATCTTATGAACTCATAACCGGCGCCAGTGCGCTCCAAATCTTTAACGATGTTGCCGTAATACGTAATCAAGCGGGAGGATGTAAGAGTGCTGATATCTCCCCTGCCCACCACATAACTAATATCGCTGGTGCTAAATAACTCAATGCCGCCGGCCAGTTTACTTTTACTTTTGCGGACGGCTTTGGCGATTACCCGCACCTTACCTTTATCCGGGGTTAAAAATGTAATAATACGGTCGGCCTCGCCGAAGTCTGTGCGGGTTAACACTATTGCCTGGGTTGTTACTTGCTTCATGCTGATACGGGCTGCAGGCAGGCTTCTACGCTGCCAATCAACTCCGAAAGCAAGGTAGACGGCTTATAGTGGTAGGCCTTGATATCCAGCTGCTCCAAACCGGCCGCACAGTTGTAGATTTCGCGCGGCGGTACGCTGCTATGCAAAATTACCGGCAAGTACCGCCAATCCGGATAGCTGCGCAGTTCATACAGAAACTCGATGCCGGAGCGGTCGGCCAGGATGATGTCCATGATTATGACATCTGCCGCCTCTGCGTCGATGCTGTGCACCGCTTCCTGGGGATCCACCTGCCAATCTACCGCGTGTCCGGCGGACTCTAACATTCGCTTAGTATTCTGGGCTAAAAGTTTGTCTGTTTCCAATAGAAGTATGCGTGCCATTTTGTCCTTATACGAATTGAAGCTGCTTACTTGCCGGGATTGTTACAGCCAACCCGTTCATATTGCGATGGGCAGCAGCGCGCAGCGGCTGCCACATGGCCGCGCAAAGCACATCGGCTATCAATACGCCGCTGGCGGCGCCAGATGGCAATGAATTCATCGGTTGGCGGGAATTACCTACTAAAGAGCGCGCAGCGCGCAGAGTGCGGTCACTAAGGCCCTGCATGTTGGTAAACACCCCAGTTGAGATTTCCCCGCCTGCCCTATGGGCGCCTAGGATAATACGGTAATTCTTATCTTTCTTTTGGCCAACTTGAGCACGGATTAGGCTGCTGCTGAGGCACTGGATGGCAGCCGCCAGGCTTGGTGGATGAGCCAGCACTGGGGCCAGCCTGCCCTGTACGTCAACTTCAACCCGCGTGGAATATTCCCAGGCGTATGGTGATAACTGGTGGGCTACTTCTTCTAAAACGGCGCCAATGGCCACCGGCTCCAGCGGCAGCTCGTGCAGTTTTTCCAATTGCAGGACCAACCGGTAAGCCTCCGTCAGCTGCAGGCCGTTTTCGGCGCTCATAAGCATAATTCGGGATTGTTCCCGCGCTGTTTTTTTTGAAAAATCCGCGTGCTCCAGCAACTCCAGGCTGCTTCTTATCTGCAGCAGCGGCAGAGTAAGATCATCACTTAAGGCAATTAATAACGCTTTTTGCTCGGCTAACGCAGCCGGCCCACGACCAATATTGTGTTTTTTCACGTACCCTCTTTTATGCGCGTAGAAACTATTTAGAATTATAGCACCGGCGCATAGTGCCTATAGTCAAAAACTAGGATGTAAAATTTACGGAACGAACGTCAGGCTGGGGAGAACTATATTGTTGAAATCTAAAAGGCCAGAGGCGGTCTCTGTGTATATCTGCAGGGTCTTATCGCGTACTTTTATGATGACCATGGAGCCCTGCTGGGTGGTGCCGCTGCTGTTGCGGCCTATAGCCCCGTCCAGTTTGACGCCTGGTTGGATATTTACTGTGCTTTTAAGTTTTGGTGGAATATAGGCCGAGGATTTAACACTTCCATCTGTTACTTGCGGGGTGAATTGGGCCACCGCTTGAGCGTAATCGGTGCTGAGAAGTTCTACGCGTAGCGGATAAGAAGCGTCACCTTGGGTGCCGGGAACCTCTCCGGGGAAGAAGTAGGCGTTGAGGGGTTCGCTTTGGCTTGACTGATCCACGTAGGCGCTCCAGGACTGAGGGTAATTGAAGTTAACGGTTCCATATGTGGCCGAGCCGCTATAAGTCTTGTACGGCTGCTTAGCTAGTTCGTCATATTTAGTTTTATCTTCATCGGCCTGCTTTTTCTGAGCGGCGCTTACGGCAAGCGCGACCTTTGCATCGCTGTTTTTCTTATAACTCTGTCCGCTGCTGAATGCCCACAGGCCAAATACCAAAGCTAAAACGAACAAGACGCCCAAAACGATGGCGGCCGGCTTGGCTTTGCTTGAACTGCCCGGAAGCTGCGGATTCATACTCTGCTTATGTTAAAGCAGATAACTTTGGCGCGCAAGCTCACGGATATGTATACAGAAAGACCGCGCCGGATTTTTTGGCTGGTTTTTTGCCGGGGATTTTGAAGGCGTTGCTGGCAACTCTAAACGGCTTTCCTTCTGTCTCTTTTTTTATCTTGGCTTCCAGCTTTTTCATCGAATAGTCCATTTGGAACACGAATATAGCGTCGGCGCGGGAGAAATCGGCATTCCAGAAATTGCCCCAAACCACTTTTATCTGATCCCGGTAATGTCTACCCCGCCACCGCGAAATCAGAACCAGCACGGGATTTAGTTCGTAACCTACAGTATTTAAGCCGCGGGCGGCGGCATCCAAAAGCAAGCTGCCGTCGCCGCTGCCAAGTTCATAAAGCGTCTGACCTTTTTTAAGGTTTAGTAAGTTCAGAGCATTCTTACGCTGTTCTGCTAGGGTCGGAACGTATGGAGCCCCAAAAAATACCACGAAAACAAAAACGATGAACAGAATTACCAAAAGCAGGACTAACAGTTCTATGACTATCATGAATGATGAGCGGTTATCTTTTTGATTTTATTCTCGGCCGTTTTCAGATAAGCCTCCAGCTCGGCCACTAGTTTCATAGCCTGCTCATATTTAGCGATGGCGCTATCTATGTCTACATCGCCGCCTTCAAACCAGGCGATAATGCCGGCTAGCTCTTCAGAAAGCTGGGCGTAATTTTTGGAAGATTTTTTTTCAGTCACTAATTTGGTCCTTTAGCAATTGCCTGTATTTTACCATCTGAAAACGAGAGCTGCAGGCTATCGCCGGGTTTAATCTGAGCGGCGCGCATTATATAGCGGCCGCGGCTGGAAACGATCGCATAGCCGCGGGATAACACGGCGCTTGGATCAAGCAGACGCGTGAGATTCTTAGACGATTCTAACCTGCGATATTCTTCACTCAGGACATTTTTTATATCGGCGCTAAGAGCGAGCCGGCTTGCTTCAACCAGCTGCTGATGGACAACGTAAAGAGCCTTTAGCTGCTTAGTCAGATCTTCCCGTTCCCGGCGCACAATCTCCAGCTGGTGCTTCTTGTCCGGCACTACTACCTGGGCGGCGTTGGTAGGAGTGCTGGCCCGCTGATCGGCGGCCAGTTCGGCTAGGCTGATATCCGTCTCGTGGCCGATGGCTACAATTGTCGGCACGCGGCTGGCAGCTACGGCCCTCACCACCCGCTCGTCGCTAAAAGCCGCCAAATCCTCGGCACTACCGCCGCCCCGTACCATAGCAATTACGTCCGGGGGCTTGGGCAACTGGTTAAAATATTCCAGAGATTGCACTAACTGCAAAGGCGCCTGCTCCCCCTGTACCAAGCTGTCGGCCAAGGTTATTTCTACCCCGCCCCACCGTTCATTGAGAATTTTTATAAAATCGGCGGCGGCGGCTGAATCCGCAGCCGTAATTAGACCGATGGTTTGCGGGACCAGCGGCAATGCCCGCTTACGCTCCAGCGCGAATAAACCCTCCGCCTCCAGCTTTTGCTGCAAGAGGTCGGCCGCCTTTTTGATAGAACCCTCCCCGACAGCCGAGATAGCCCGGAAATTGACGCTGAAACCAAAGCGCGGGTGCAGCCGCGGCGAACCTATCACCTGAACACTCAAGCCACCGCTCAGCGGGCCGGGCAGCTGATAGACGTTTCCAAAAAAACGGACGCTTGAAATATCGTCCTTCAGATCAAAGTAAACCCAGCGATTTTTGGAGACTTTAAAATTGGCCAACTCTCCCTCTATGGTGACTACCGGATAGGCGAACTCCAACGTCTGGTTTAAAAGCGCCACGAAATCAGTCGGCGATAAAACTGTGCCTTCCATTATTTTTTACTTAAGGAACTTAGGCCGGACCGCAGAGCCCTTTGATAAAAAACGTAACCGGGCGCCAGCTGCACGAACATGCTCAATACTCGGTACATAAGAGTCACCGGGATACTGAGTTTAGCCGGGATGCCGGTGGCCGCCAGTACGGCCGTCATCAACCCTTCATAAATGCCGATGCCGGCCGGAAGAACTGAAAGCAGGCCGGCAAAGTTAGCGATAGCGTAGGCTAGAATTACGGCTCCGAAGTTAACTAAGTGGCCAAAAGCGATATAGACGACGTAGATAGCCAATATCTCCGTCAAATTAGCTACCAGCATATACAGGAAAGGCATTTTCAGATCGCGCCAATTGTCCTTTAAGAGCTGATAGTTATCATGAATCTCCAGAAAATTCTTCTGAGCCTTGTCGATGCTGATAGTCTCAGGGTTGTTGCGCCGGAAAAAGCCGATAAGCGAGTTCAGCGCTTTTGTGAGAAAAGTCAGAGTAGCATTAATGCGACTGCGGCTCTCAATAATGTAGACGGCTATCACAGTACCCACCACCAGAAGCGTTATAAGAGAGCTGGCCACCAAGATAACCAAGTTATTGACGTGGCCGCGCAGCGCCAGCATAAAAAGTCCGGCTATCAGCAGCGGCTGGAAACTCAAGAACAATAAAAAGAACTTCATCACCTGGGCAAGCGTAGCCTTCGGGCCACTAACACCCAAAGACCTCATCCGAACGCTGAAATAGCTGATACCGCTGACGCCGCCACTCGGTAATATATGATTGACGAAATTTAACTCCAGCGAAATTTTGTACAAATCCTTATAACTAACGTTTGCGCCCAGGATCTTAAAGAAGCGCCTATACATACGGGCGTATACGTCGTAATTAAGTATTTGCAGCGGAATCATAAGCAGCAAAGCCCAAGTGTTTACTTTGCCCAGGTTCTTAACCACATCTATAATTTGGTGTCTAAGCGTGAAAATAAGAATGGCTAAGGCCACAAAAGTCACTACTGTAATCAGCAGTTTCCAGTTCGATTGGCGGGGACGTACCTCTTCACTCATACTTCAAGCTGATATTATAGCTGAGAGATGAGTGACTTTACCTATAAAACTATTTGCATCCTGGGCAGACAGCCGGCGCTGGGGCTTGCTGAGCTGGAGCGTTTATACGGCGCTGACCACGTCAAACCCACCCAGTACGGCGCGCTGCTTGATATTGATGCGGCAGAAGTAAACTTCAAACGCCTGGGCGGCACTATAAAGGTAGCCCGGATCTTAAATGTGCTGCCCACTTTAGCGTGGCCGGAACTTCTCAAGTACCTGGAAGATACTATTCCTGAGCATTTGCAGTATCTTCCCGAGGGCAAATTTACACTGGGCTTAAGTGTTTACGGCCTGAATGTGGGCCTGCAAACTCTAAATCGGGATCTGCTGCGCCTCAAAAAAGTCATAAAGGCCACCGGCAAACCGGTGCGGATCATTCCCAATAAGACCCTGGAGCTCAACAGTGCCCAGGTGCTGCACAATAAATTGACCCACCGCGGGGCGTGGGAGCTGAGCTTTATTAAGGATGGTCAGCAAACCATTTTAGCCCAAACCATGTTTGTCCAGGATATAGAGGCCTACGCCGCCCGCGACCAAGCCAGGCCCAAACGCGACCCCCGGGTAGGCATGCTGCCGCCTAAGTTGGCCCAGATAATCATTAACTTGGCCACGGGACCCGAACAAAGCGGCAGACTCCTGGATCCCTTCTGCGGTACAGGGGTCATCCTGCAGGAAGCCATGCTTATGGGCTACAGCGTTATCGGCACTGATATAGAGCCGAGGATGGTGGAATATACAAAGGAGAACCTGCGCTGGCTGGTGCAGCGGAATCCCGGTATTCAGGCCCTGGCTGTGGTAGAAGTTGGCGACGCCACAAGCCATAAATGGCCGCCGTTCGCCCACGTAGCCAGCGAGATCTACCTGGGGCGACCACTAAATTCCCTACCGCCTCCCGATAAGACGCGGGCTATCGTAAATGATGTAAATACCATAACCAGAAAGTTCCTGGAAAACCTTTCGGGACAAATGAAAAGCGGGCGCTATGCGTGCCTGGCCGTTCCCGCCTGGCGCAAGCCCGACGGCACTTTTATACAATTGCCGGTTATTGACCGATTAACAGATATGGGGTACAATCAATTGGATTTAAAACACGTCCGAAGCTCCGACCTATTGTACTTCCGGGAAGGTCAGGTCGTGGCCAGACAGTTAATAATTTTAGAAAAGGTTTAGGCAAGCGATGAGTAAAACTAAAGCAGGCGGCACAAGCAAGAATAACCGGGATAGCCAAGGTCAAAGACTTGGTGTTAAGGTATTTGGCGGCGAAGCCGTAAAAACCGGGGACGTTATTATCCGTCAGGTCGGCATGAATAAGCGCAGCGGACCGGGCACCTTTTTATCACGCAATTACACAATCCACGCCGCTAAAGATGGTGTGGTCAAATACCAAAAACGCCGCTTCAAAAACTTCGGTGGGCGCAGCATGCCCCGCACCGAAGTCAGCGTCGAATAATTACTACTATACGAATTCTTTTTGTATTTTTCGGCCTATAGCATAACGCAGGCTGCCGTCGGCTCCGGCCGCTTGCCAGGCGCTCCAGTAGGCTGCCAGCAGGAGTTTAAGGTCTTCAGGCTCCCTTTGGGCCCGCTGGCGATTAATTATTATTTCAACTTTCTTTATTGCCTCTTCCAATGCATCTCCCAGTTCGATACTTGAGCGGCTGTGCTCGAATGCATTTAGATGTATTTCGTTTAAAAATAGTCTTAGTTCAGACGCCGAGTGTTTCGGCAGTATTGATCCTTCAACCGCTTCATTGATAATTTCATCGCGAACCGACTCATCTGGTATGGCCCCTAAAGACATGGACAGGCCGGCTATGCGTAAAGCATCCATATTAGAGTTAGAGTGCAGTCCTTCCCTCTCCTCTATCAATGACTCAAATTGCTTCAGGTATCCATGAACTACGTGGGTCACTTCCTCCGCAGGTCTGTCTTCGGCTAACACGCGGTCTATGCTCATGCCGTAATTCGTTAAAACGTGAATATCTTCCCCTATACTGGGATCTAATTTTAGTTCCGGATTAGGGTGGCTACTGCCAGATTCACCAATCATCATAACTATATATTACCATAAAAACAGTAAAATTACAATAAGAGGCTACTTCTTCAAAATGGCTTTGATGAGGCCGACAAACAGCGGGTGCGGTCTATCCGGACGGGAGCGGAACTCCGGGTGTGCTTGGGTTGATAAGAAGTACGGATGATCCATAGCTTCCACCATCTCTACCAGATGACCGTCCGGCGATAATCCACTGGCTTTTATCCCCCACTGCTCATACTGATCCCGATAGGAGTTAGCCGCTTCATATCTGTGCCGGTGGCGCTCAATGATTTCCCCTGCTCCATATGCCTTACGGGCTTTGGTGCCCGACTCTATAACACAGGGATAGTCGCCCAGGCGCATCGTGCCGCCGGTGTTCTCTTTACCCTCCTGGTCAGGCATAGTGCGCACTACCAGGTCCGGGCTATTGGGATCAAACTCGCTGGAGTTGGCCTTGGTGATGCCGGCCCGGCGGGCGGCGGCAATCAAAGCTACCTGCAAGCCCAGGCATAGGCCGAGATACGGTATTTTGTTATCCAACGCGTAAGTTGCGGCAATAACTTTCCCCTCAATACCCCTTGGCCCAAAACCGCCGGGCACGACAATGCCGTCCAAGCCGTCCAGGATAGCCCGGTTCTTACCATTCTTCTCTAAATCCTCGGCATTGACCCACACAATATCAACGTTCACCTCGCTGGCCCAGGCGGCGGCTCGCAATGCCTCAAAGACAGACATATAGGTATCCTGGTTATCGATATACTTGGCGATAACACCTATGCGGATGGTCTTTTTGTAGTTTGTCATGGCGCTTTTGACCATGCGCTGCCAGGAGCCCATATCCGGCTTTTGGGTCCGCAAGTTTAGGCGGCTTCCGATAACATCGGCGATATGGGCGTCTTCCAGAGTCAGAGGAACCTGGTAGATAGTCTTAGCGTTAGGCATCAAGACAATCGCGTCAGAACTTACGCCGCTGAACATGCTCAGCTTTGTAAGAGACGATTTAGGAGGCTTAACTTCGCTTCTAGCTACCAGCACGTCCGGTACGATCCCCAGGCCTCGCAGCTCGCGTACGGCGTTCTGAGCCGGCTTAGTTTTAAACTCTTGGCTGGCACCAAGGTATGGGAGATAAACAACGTGCACGAACAGGCAATTCTCCGGACCAAGGCGCAGCGCCATTTCACGGATGGCCTCAATAAAACTCAGACTCTCGTAGTCGCCCACCGTACCGCCTATTTCCACTATGTGTACGTCAAAACCGCTGGCGGCCTCGGATATCTTCTTCTGGATGTGATTGGTGACGTGAGGAATAATCTGAACCGTTTTGCCAAGGTATTTACCGTCGCGCTCATCCTGGATAACTTCTCTCAAGATTCTACCCGACATCATGCTGCCGGCCTGAGTCAGTTCAATGTCTAAAAAGCGCTCGTAGTGGCCCAAATCCAGATCTGTTTCAGCGCCGTCGCGTGTGACAAAGCATTCGCCGTGTTCAGCCGGATTTAACGTACCGGCGTCCGTATTCAGATATGGGTCGCATTTCTGGATGTTTACGGAAAGCCCGCGGGCTTTTAAGATGGTGCCAAGCGAGGCAGCGGTGATACCTTTGCCGACGCCCGATAATACGCCGCCTGTCACAAAAATATACTTAGATTCAGTTCGCGGCCTTCTGGTCACGCTGGTTCGCACCTTCCTCCCTGCCCGGCTCACCCCGAACACTCAGTTATTGCACTGATATTAACTTATGCTTGCGGCTCTTGGCTATAGTTTTTGCTGCAACAGTTGGTAAGCCATGTCTTTTTGAGCGTCTTTTCCGGCCTTTACGTCAGCGTCAGAGTTAGTAACCACCGTGTCGGGCGTAATGCCCTGTTTGTCGATATTTTTACCGTTGGGACGGAACCAGCGGGCGATAGTTACTTTAAGCTGGCTGCCGTCTAGCAGATGTTCCACCTGCTGCACGCTGCCTTTGCCAAAGCTTTTCTCCCCCACCAGAGTGGCAACATTATTATCTCGAAGGGCTCCGGCGGTAATTTCACTGGCGCTGGCGCTGCCGCCATCAATCAGGACAACCGTGGGCATGCCGCGCAGAGGGTTGTTGCCTGAGGCAAGTTCCGTAGCCGTAACCTTGCCGCCGCGCTTTTCCTGGACAACTGTCTTACCCTGGTCCAGCCACAGACTAGAGATATCAACAGCCGAGTTCAGGTAGCCGCCGGGATCGCTGCGCAGATCCAAAACTATACCTTTGACTTTTTTATCTTTGAATTCCGTAACCGCCTTTTGGGCCAAGCTGACCGTGTCATCAGAGAATTGGCTTATTTTAAGGTAGCCAATATTGCCGTCTTCTTGCCACTTAACGCTGGGGACGGTAATTTTTTGGCGGGTTATGGTTACGTTGAAGGGAGTAGCGCCGCCTCGGACGATAGTTAGTGCGACATCCGTGCCAGCTTGTCCCCTAATTTTACGCACCACCTGATCGACACTCATACCCGAAGTAGACTTTCCGTCCACACCGGCAACAATATCCTTGGGCTTCAAGCCGGCCTTTTCTGCCGGATACCCAGAAAGCGGCGAAACCACGACTATATTGTTATCGGCGTCTGTGCCCAGTTCTGCCCCGATACCGGTGATGGTGCCGGCCAGCTGGTCGTTAAAGGCCTTGGCTTCCGTAGGGTTAAAGTACTGGGTATACGGATCGCCCGCGGCGCTAACCAAGCCGCTCTTTAGCCCGTCTATCAGGGCTTTATTATTAAGGCTGCCGTCAAAATCGCTTTTTAGCAGGCTGTAAACGGCATCAACCGACGAGTAGTCCAGCGCCGAGCTGCTGCTGGCAGCAGTCCGGGAATGGCTTAAGGAATTTATCTGGATATTGCCGCGGCCAACGGCCAGTCCGGCGCCAAACAGCAAGGCGGAGGCAAGAATAGTCAGACCGATTTTTCGTAGAGACCAAGCGTGCCGCTGGGGCTGATGCTCTTGCATATTGTAATTAGACTCCTCCACCACTTCCTCTCTTTTAGTTTTAATGGTTAATTCTAATTATATCTTAAATTACCCTAGAAGTGGATGAAGTATAGCGAGGACATTGAGCGTGTGTTAACCGAATAGTTTCCCTGGAAGTCTTGATTGTACTGGCTAACCGTTACTGTCCCATCGCCGTTTACAGCTTCAACATACATTGCGTGACCCCAGGTACCTGCCATGCTGATGGCAACGTCACCAACTCTAGCGTTTCCACCGTTGTCCACTGGTATCCCCTCGGCTCGAGCATTGCCGGGCCACTGATTAGCGTCGCCAAAGCCTCCCCAGTAAGGCATGTTCCTCCCACTACTTGCCACGCGCCAAGCCGTATAGCTTACACATTCCCGGTTACCCATTCCCCAATTATCATAAGTGTTGTCTTTGGCGTAGTTACAGCCCCAGGTACCAAAAGGTCCGGCCGCCGCGCCAGGATAGCCTCCTCCGCAGGAGCCGCCGTAAGTAGTAAGGCCAATTACGTTGCGAGAGTTCGCTATGATCTGCTGGCGGCGCAGTTCCGATATCTTAGACGAGTTAGCGCTGATCTGCTGATCGTAAGCGGACTTCTGGCCTTCGGTGTAAGCCAGCATCTGGTTTTGCTGATCCTGTTTGGTGTAAAGCTGTCTCTGTTGGGTTTGTAAATCCGCGATTAGGCTATCCAACTCTCGCTGCTGCTGTTCCAATTCGACCTTCAAAGAGTTAATCTTATCCACCGTGGTCTTCACTTTGCTCTGCACAGAGTTTCTGTATTGCTGTTTATCTATAAAGTCGCTGAGGTTTTTGCTGCTGGCTAAGATCTCGATGGTTGATATCTTGCCTTCCAGGTACATGGTCTTGATGTTTTCGCCCAATGTCTTCTTTTGCTGGGCAAGCTGGACTTGGGCATCGGCTATCTGATTCTTAACGCCGTCGCTTTTGGTCTGAGTAGCGACTATATTCTGCTGAAGGCTGCTAATCTGCACCTGAAGCCGATTGATGGCATCCTGATAGCTGCTAGCCACGGCAGCCAAAGAGTCCGCCTGAGCCTGAGCGCCGGCATTCTGCTGCTGCAGTGCTTGTATCTGGGCATCGAACTGGTCTGCCCTGACTTTGCCGTAACCCAAAGTAGCCACCGACAACACCGCTCCAATAGCAATTACGGCGGCAACCTTATTAACAAATAGAAGTTTTTTGAATTTTGGCTTGGACATAAATTGTTTTTGTTTTTGTGCTAACGCTTTAATAATAACATACCCTCCCATTATTTATCCACACCCCTAGAGACAAAAACAGCGGCTTAAGAATCAAGTCGCTTCTTTTTCGGTATTAATCGGTTATCTATTCAGCTTTAGGTAACGCCGCGTAGCAATTCCGGACGATACGGCACCAATGAGTATACCAATAGCAATTTGTAAGGTCAAAATTGTAAACAAATGCGTTGTAAAAAAGCGGTCGGAGTAGCCGATATCAAGCAGTCCCAGGCTGCTGGCCTGGAGGGTGGAGCTGGCGATTTTAAATAACGCGGCGCAGGCGACCAGTGAAATAACGGCGGCCACAAATCCATAGAGCATCGTTTCCACCACGAACGGACCGCGGATAAAGGCGGTGCTGGCACCCAGCAGCCGCATGATAACCAGCTCGTCACGGCGGTTAAATATAGCCATCCTAATGGTGTTAAAGATTATCAGCATGGAGATGATTATAAAGACGATGATGCCGATGACTCCCGCCTGCTGGAAGAAATGAGTAGCACGGGTTATGTTGTCGATAGCCGCCTTGCGGTCGCCGGAATAACTGGTGGGATCTGATTGCAGTGCCAAAATGGCGGGTTTATCCAGGAAGTCTTTAATCGGCTGTAGGTTATTGGCGTCAACGGGCTTGATATTCAACGATGCCGGCAGGGGGTTATCGGTTTCCGATATGGCCGCCAGAAGGTCCGTATTGCTGATGTTTTGCTCGCGGTAGGTTTTTAGGGCCTGCGCCTTACTTATATATTTAACCGAGCCGACATTTTCAACATGTTTAACTTGATCGATCAGGCTCGTGCGCTGGGAATCGCTAAGATTGTCTTTTAAGTAGACCGAGACATCGATATGGCTGGTGATATCGGCTACCGTATGGCCGAAGGTGGCATTAGCTACGATCGCGAACAATAGGATCGTCAGAGTAATTGCCATCATAGCGATAGCGGCGATGGCCAGCCAGACATTACGGCCGAAGTTAACGAAGCCGTTTTTAAAAATCCGCTCGGCGGCTATGGATTTCCGTTTCCAGTTCATGAAGCTCTGTATTGTCCTTGGGCTTTATCGCTGACTATATGACCGTCGGCGATGGTTACTACGCGGCGCTTTAGGGCGTTTACTATCTCCTGGTTGTGAGTAGTCAGAAGCACGGTGGTGCCGTATTTGTTAACTTTTTCCAGAACTTTAATAACGTCCCAGGCGTGCTTTGGGTCCAGGTTGCCGGTCGGCTCATCGGCTATCAGGATTTTGGGCTGGCGTACAATGGCCCGGGCAATTGCTACACGCTGGCGCTCGCCTCCGGACAGCTCCAGGGGGTAGTTATTCTCCTTCCCTTTCAGGCCGACAAGGTCCAGAACTTTGGGAACGGTATGCTTGATCTCGTTATTACTTATGCCGGCGATTTCCAGCGCAAAAGCTACGTTTTCATAAACGGTCTTGTTATTAAGCAGTTTAAAATCCTGAAAGACTACGCCGATTTTACGGCGCAGCAGCGGCACATCCTTATCGCGCAAATGCTCGTAATCCATGCCTCCAACGATAATCTTGCCGCTGGTAGGCTTTTCTTCACGCGTTAACAGTTTAAATAAAGTGGATTTGCCGGCACCGCTCTGGCCCACGATTATAACGAACTCTTTGGGCTCCACGTGCAGGGAGATGCGCTCTAGCGCCGTCCCGCTTCGTCTACTGTAGCTTTTTGTTACTCGGTCGAGAAGAATCATTCAGTAATAAGTATAGCAAATAGAGCTAGCGGTTATCCGACAGTCTCCACCCATGACTCGATTAGGGGGTCAAGGTTGCCGTCCAAGACTTTCTCGGCGTCGGAAGTCTCAAAACCGGTGCGGTTGTCTTTGACCTGTTTATAAGGATGCAGGACGTAGCTTCTGATCTGATTGCCCCATTCCGCCGACTGGTTCGGCCCTTTAAGTTCGGCCAAGTTATCGGCGTGCTGATCTGCCAGTAAGGCGGCCAGCCTGGAGCGAAGGATGGTCATGGCCGTTTCTTTGTTTTGCAGCTGGCTGCGCTCGTTCTGGATGGCAACTGTAATACCGGTTGGAAGGTGTGTTACCCGGACGGCCGAATCAGTTGTGTTTACGCTTTGGCCGCCGTGGCCACCAGCCCGGTAGACATCTATTTTAAGATCCTTCTCGTCAATGTCTACTTCGTCCGGCTTTTCGATCTCCGGCATTATTTCCACTTTGGCAAAGCTGGTTTGGCGCAAGTTATCAGAATTAAAAGGAGAAAGACGGACAAGCCTGTGCACTCCATGTTCGCCAGATAGTTTTCCGTAAAGATAATTTCCGCCGGATAATTCGATAGTGGCGCTTTTGATGCCGGCTTCTTCACCGGCGGACTGGTCTATAGTGCTCACTTTTAGCTTGTGGGCCTCGGCCCAGCGTATATACATACGAAGCAGCATTTGTGCCCAATCCTGCGCATCGGTGCCGCCTGCCCCGGCGTGGATGCTCAAAATCACGTCGTGATCGTCAAACGGTCCTTGAAAGTTTAGCTCTGATTTGAGAGATGAGAATTGAGAATTGAGAGATGAGAATTGCTCTTGCAGTTCCTTCGCCATGCTAGCATCACCTAATTTAA
This sequence comes from Candidatus Saccharimonadota bacterium, assembly GCA_028288985.1. Taxonomy (GTDB): domain Bacteria; phylum Patescibacteriota; class Saccharimonadia; order Saccharimonadales; family UBA10212; genus JAQGHE01. The sequence continues at coordinate 3,278 of JAQGHE010000023.1, read as the reverse complement.
TCAGTTCAAGCAAACCATCAATCTCATTTTGCATGTTTAGCCAGGGGTCAATTTTTCGGGAAATGTCCGACTCTTCTTTACTAACGGCCTGGGCTTTTTTGTTATCCTGCCAAAAATCGGGCGCCTGCATTTGTGCCTGCAGTTCCCCGCGGCGTTTTTCCAGGTCATCCAACTTCAACCGGGAAACGGCTTGATTGATTTCTTGGGCTAAGTCCCCGGCGTTTTTCTGCAATGATTCCATACTTACTCTATTCTATAGGACAGCGATATTTAGTGCATGACGAGGCGGGATTAGCGGAGCCGGGCAGCGCAGCCAGGCGCTAAAGAGCGGTGTGCTAGCGCCATAACGGTTGCACCGTTTCATAAAGCCTATTGGCCAGTTCTTTACTTCGACCTCCGCCTCCCAGCACTGCCAGACCGCCGATGTCCTCGGTAAACAAGGCCCGACTGGCTTCCACGATCCGTTCTCTGGTTACGGATTTGATACGCTCCGGTATGGCGTCATAATTATTGACCGCATCGTCAAAATAATACCTGCCGGTATAGCCGGACATAGTGCCGCCCACGGTTTGGGCGCCCCGCTGATGGCGGCCCAGCCAATACATTTTGGCCGACTCTAAATCGTCTTTGCTGATCGCGCCCGCCTGCACAGCTTTTAGTTCGCGCACCATTATCTCAAACAGCGCCGGGGCGTTGCGGGCCAGAACTTGCGCACTGAACCACCAGCCGGTGGCATCCTTCATAACGTCTATGCCCGAGCCCATGCTGTAGACAAGACCGCGCTCTCGGGCTTCACCAAGGATCCTGGAGTATAGAGTGCCTGTCAGCATGCCGTTGACTAGCTCCAGAGCGTCCATATCCGGATCATCAAAGCGGCGGCGGGCAAAGGTCTGCAGATCAAAGTAGACGTTCTTGACGGATGGACGAGCCACGAAAATCGGACCATCGAGTTTCCTGGGGATTTCCGTTGGCAGATCAAAAAGTTTACGGCCCTTGGGCAGCTGGATGCCTTCAAGCATCCGCTTAATGGCTTCGCGGCGACCGTTTAAGTTACCGGCAATGATGAAACGCAGATTGCTGGTGGTGTGCGTACGCTTATAATGGTCTTCCAGATCTTTTTTACGCACATTCTTCATCTGTTTGAGGCGCTCGCGGTCGGTCATGCCCAGCAGGCCGTGGGCTTCGCGTGCCGTCAGGCTTAAAGTGCGGAAGTGGTTGTTGGAGCGGGCCATCAGCTCGTCCTTGACGTTGCCGAATTCGGCCTTGAATTCCTCCCTCAAAAATAAGGGCTTGCTTATGGCTACTACCATAAGCTCCAATATGCGCTGCCATTCAAAGTCGGCGCCTTCGGCCTCGTAGGTAATGTAGTAAAGTCCGGTGCTGGCATTGTTAGCAGCCCCGTTCTTCTCAAATTCCGCTTGGAAGGCACGAGCCTTGGGGATGTATTGGTTGGCGCCCAGCAGTACGTGCTCCATAAGATGGGGCACCTCCCATTTGCTACGATCTACCAGATATTCGCCGGCGCGGAAATTAAATTCAAAATCCATGACGGTTGCATCAGGTACATCGATCAGCAGGCCTTTGGCTCCGTTTTTTAATGTTATTTCAGCTACGGTATGTTTCATATTTAGAAATTAGTAGTTAGTAAATAATAATTAGAGCGGCTTAAGATTTTCGGGCTATTTATAGTACTTTTTCTTCGCATGCTATTTCCTCATTCCTGTTTGCTAATTGCTACTTGCGCTTCTTTTTTTTGGCTACCGGTTTCTTACGCTGGCGTTCAGCCTTGCGGGCCTTCTTACGTTGGGATCGTGCCTTAGCCTCTTGCTCCTCTTCTGAACGCTTGGGCGTAAAATCAACCTCTTCATAATTTTCAGCGCTCAAGATCTGGCCGGCATTATCAACCGAGCCACGGGCAGCCCGGGTCAGCTCCGTTTCAACTACCCTTTCCGTGACGATGGAATCAAGCGGCTGGGCGTGAGCTATGGTGCGTACGATTTCATGGCGCAGGTCCAACTGAAGATCGTCAAACAACCGGCCGCCTTGGCGCCTATACTCGACCAGCGGGTCGCGCTGACCCACGCTTATCCAGTGGATGCCCTCGCGCAGATGATCCATATTCTCAAGGTGCTGCATCCAAAGATTATCCATAACCTGCAAGAATATATCGCGCTCAATTTTTCTCATCTGCTCGGCGCCGAACATCTCTTCCTGAGACTTATAAATATTCGTGGCCGACTTATCAAGCTCTTCTTGGAACTTATCGGCTTCAGTGTCAAAAAGCTTGTCCAGCATCTTATCATCAAGCGGGAAAATTTCTTTTAGCACAGCCTCGTAACTCTCGCTCAGCGATTCCGGGTGGTTGGTCAGCCATTCTACTTCTTCGGCAATGAGTTTTTTGATACGCGGGCTGATATCTTCAGCACGCAAGACCTCGCTGCGCATGGAGTAGATTGCGCGGCGGTGACGGTTCATGACGTCATCGTACTGGACAACGTTTTTGCGGGTATCAAAGTTAAAGCCCTCTACCTTCTTCTGGGCGCCTTCCAGGCTCTTGCTTATCATTTTACTTTCAATCGGCGTATCCTCATCTACCTTCAGGCGGTCCATGATGGCAGCGATGCGCTCACCGCCGTAGATACGCATCAGATCGTCTTCGCAGGATACATAGAACTGTGTTTTACCGGGATCACCCTGACGGCCGGCGCGACCGCGCAGCTGGTTATCGATCCGGCGGGATTCGTGCCGCTCGCTGCCCAGCACAAACAATCCGCCCTTGTCGGCAACGCCTTCGCCCAGCACGATGTCCGTACCACGGCCAGCAATGTTGGTGGCCAGCGTCACAGCACCCTGGTTGCCGGCTTTGGCAACGATGGCGGCTTCTTTTTCGTTATTTTTGGCGTTTAGAATTTCATGCGGCACACCGGCCTTTTTGAGCATGGCGGATAGCACCTCGTTCTTCTCGATACTGACGGTACCAACCAGCACCGGCTGGCCTTTTTCGTGGTGTTCTTTGAGTTCATTTACAATAGCCCGGAACTTTCCGGCCTCGCTCTTATAGATACGATCGGGCAAATCCTTGCGGACGATCTGGCGGTTGGGCGGAACCTCCACAACATCAAGTTTATAAATCTGGTGGAACTCTTCGCTTTCGGTCATGGCCGTACCCGTCATAACAGACAGCTTAGTATATAGGCGGAAGTAGTTCTGGAAAGAGATTGAAGCCAGCTTCATCGATTCTTCCTGGATCTCTACACACTCTTTGGCTTCAATGGCCT
>JAQGHE010000050.1 GCA_028288985.1 Candidatus Saccharimonadota bacterium | reverse complement strand
GCGACGATACCAAAAGGGCCGCCATTGTTTGGTTCCAGTAGGCGGAAGTCTCCATGTACCCGGGTAGGATAAAAGGGGAAACCAGCAGCCAAAAGCTGGTTATAGCGTTGGTCCAGCTAACCCAAGCTTGGCTTGGAAAGATGTATCGGACAGCGCTAAAAACTACCACGGCGGCACCGAAGGCAAACTGATTCCACCTAGCCGTACCAGAGCTGTAGCCGAAGATCCATGGGGATACCATCAGCCAAGCCCCTACCAAAAAACTGAGGCCGGCGATTGATCTTATATCTCTTAACTCTAGTTCCTGGTCCATGCTCCTCCGATCATTAATACCAGCATGCCGGCCGGCCGACTTATTAACAGTAAGATTTCTCTACTTTAACTTGTGAAATGTTTTACGGTTAAAGATTTAACAAGAATTTATATTAGTGCCAGACATGCAGATTCAACCACAAAAAATCTATCAAATAATCTTAACCGGCCTGGGGTTAGGACTGCTTGTTTTGGCGGTGACACTAAATCACTACCATCCGCACAATCAAGGAATAGCCGATATGACCCGCGGCTCTTTGTTTAAGCGGCTGGGCATTAATGACGCTTCCGCGGCCGGTTCATCCGGGATTTCATATGTAAATCTGCTGCCTAAGCCGGCAGCTAATGCTGATAAGATTTCTGATCCTACCACCAGTTCAGATAACAAGGAGGCCACCCTGCCGCAAGCCCCTGCCGCAGGCGAATCCACCCCTGACTTAGACAGTACCCCGACTAATATGGATAAGCAGACAACGACCCGACCAAAGACTCTGTTAAACCTTGACCGCGGCCAGTAGTTCAAGCGCTTGCTCAGGCGTACGGGCTTCCATAAATTCTGCCCGAAGTTCCGAGGCGCCTTCAAAACCATTTATATAAACTTTGCAAAACTTCCGGAGCGTCTCAAACCGACGTTCACCATTCCTGTAAGTCTGAATGTGCAGTTCTATGTGTTTCTTAAAAAGATCCAGCTTCTGCTCCGGCGCCCAGCCTTCCCACGGACTGTCCGCGGAGAACGCGAAAGGGTCATCAAATATGCCGCGGCCGATCATTATGCCATCCAGCTTATGGGTTTTAGCTAAGCTGAGTCCTTGAGCCCGATCGGCCACATCGCCGTTGCCGACAATTAAAGTGGAAGGGCAGAGTTCATCCCGTATTTCGCGGACCTTCCCAATCCGGCTCCAATCCGCCGGAACTTTGGACATTTCATGAGCCGTCCGCGCATGAATACTTAACATGTTAAGCTTTTTGGATAAAAGAAATTCGATCCAAGAATAATCTACTGTTGTAAATCCGACGCGAGTCTTAACGTTGACAGGGAAGTCTCCTGCGGCATCCTGAACTGCATCTATAATTTCGCCGGCTAATTCCCTGTTATTAATAAGTGCTGCGCAGGCCCCATTCTTAATGACTGTCCTGACTGGGCAGCCCATATTGATATCTACCCCGGCAAAGCCCATCTTCTTTAGTTCGAGGGTAGTTTTGTAGAAGTTTTCCGGCTTTAACCCCCAAAGCTGCGCTATGACCGGCTTTTCCTTCTCGTTAAGCAGCAGTTTGTGTATTAACTTTGGGCGGCCGGGGCTTTGCAGACCGTCTACATTTACAAACTCCGTGAAGAACAGATCAGGCCCATATCTTCGCACTGCACCACCCTGCCGACTGGCTGAGCCAGCCGCTCCGTTGGTGCTTTTGGCGGATTGCTGCGTTGCGGGCTGCGGCTGCTCCTTCGAAGTACCGCTATGTACATCTTCAGTCCGCTGCTCGCCTGCGCCTTGCACTCCACTCAAATGCGAAGGATATGGAAGAGTTGCGATAATCTGACGGAAGACGGTGTCCGTCACATCATCCATAGGCGCCAAAATAAAGAAGGGCTTGGGTAACTTATTCATGTCTATGGTCTCGCTATTCTACAGGCTGTACTTTATGCTAACTACTGCCCAAAACCTTCATAAGCAGATCTGACACTGGGACTGTTATCGTCAACTGTGTATTTCTTCCCGCGTCTGCCGGTCGGGTGCGTGCCTCCGGCTGCGGTTGCCCGGGCTCGTGCCTGTCTATTTTCTCTCTTTTCATTTTCTACAATCTGTTCGCCAGTTAGCGCCACGCCGCCAATTTCCTGCCTGGCCTGGTAACCATTTCGGAAACCTTGGGGGTCGCGCCTGTCCATGACTCTACGTGCAGCGGCTACAGATTCATCTAGCTCAAGTAGGGCTCTCTGCGGTATGGCAAATCCTGAAATTTCAGCTTCAGATCGAGCATCAATCATGGCTTGAGTCTCCACCTCGACCGAGGGAATGGGCGCACTGCTAAATAAAGTGTCTTGATCGGCGTTATCTAGATTAGGCTGCTTGTGGCCAGGCTTTGTCATATCTTTATTTTACATCCTATTAGGTTCAGATGAAATTTCTGCGGCCGCAATTTCATGAACCGTTTGGGCGACTACCGGATGTTGAATAATGCCGTCAAGCTGCTCTCTCCAGAAAAACCGGCGCCAATTCTCACTAAAATTAGCTGTTTGAGCAGTTTGCATCGTTTCCTCATCATCCATGGATAAGACTCGTCCGTATAGCTGGATTAACCTGGCTTCCCTACCCTCCGGACTATCGGCAGTCGTACTCTTTGAGATTTCCTGAGAATATAAGTGATGGGCAAGTACTTGTCCGGCGGCGTAGTGGTTTCTAATCTTATCCGGTGATTGACATTTGCTGTCATCGGCATTATATACACGCTGCAACCCTACAATGGCCAAGTGCGCTTCCGTTGCGAAGGAATCAACGGAGTACAGAAGATCAACCACTTCAAGTAGGGCTGGCTCTTTAACTTCTGTTGGTAAGCTGAGGAGCTCTTTATCCTTTAATCTTTCCCCGTGGAGAACGCTGGCCATAACACCTCTAAAAGTGATGCCGACTTGATTCCATAGTCCCCGTTGCGATGCGACCTTTTCCAGTTGGCTGTGTGAGGCCACAGCTGGTCTATTTCTTTCCTGGATAGTAAAGTCTATCAGAGCAACTCTGCCGAATTCAGGAAGTTCTCGGCCGTTTAGTATAACTTCTTTGGCGCCGGGCAAAAACTCGGTAAGATTTTTAGCTCTTGAATGAACTGTAAGCATTTCCTATGTTTTAACATAAATTAAACACTTATGCAATAGGTGGAAGTTGGTTCGGCTCGCTATCCATTGCTTTGATGACTTTTTCCAACCCTTCTAGGACTGGCTGGTGAAAGTCGACGGCTACCCCCGCAACTTCATGTGGTATATGTTTAGCTTCAAGTAGCCATAAGATACCCATACCGGGAACTCTTTCGTGCAAGGGAATAATTTTTCCCTCGCTATCCTTGGGTGATGTAACGTGGCCACTATGCGGATCGAAATCAATAAACAAAGGGCTAGAACTCCGTGAATTTTCTGGGAGGGCCGACATTACTTATATAATAAATCGATTATGCCTTTTTAGGCTAGTGTTAAGTTTTCAACGCTTGCTTGATACGGTCTTCTGGCGATAATTTTTGATCAATTTTTTTAAGAGCTTCGGCGGCATCGTTAACCGAGTATCCAAGAGCGACCAAGCCCTGCAGGGCTTCGTCGCTAGGGTCTGACGATGTAGTCA
>JAQGHE010000047.1 GCA_028288985.1 Candidatus Saccharimonadota bacterium | reverse complement strand
CTCAGCATAGGTTTTTGATATGCGGACCGTAAATGAGGCAACTTTACCTTTACCGTCTATAACCTGCAGCGCATCGCCAGGCTTCAATTTATCCAGATTGTTAAATACTCCTGCCTGTCCCCTTAGGCCAACGACGTGACCAGCCATCACGGAGGTTCCTTCATCACCTGGCAGTGGGCCGTACCTATACCAACCAGCGTAATCCACGTTAACGGGTGCAGTCATATCGCCATTTGTTGTCTTGCCTAAATATTCCAGCGTGGCGTCAACGCTAATTGCAGGTATCTTTAGCTTTATCGGTAGTCCCCGGAAGGTAGTCTTAGGCGGTAAAGTTGTGGTCTGGGGCGGAGCTTCTATTTTTTTTATCGTATGAACTTTTCTTTGAGGATGTCTAAAATATATGACAACTAGAACGGCAATAACAGCTAGTGCAATAACCAATAACGCCTTCCTAAATTGGTGCCGTCGCTTATATCTGTTTCTTTTCACTAAATGAGTATAGCGAGTTAAGCAACTGACGTGTGCTTTTTTCGCAGGGAGAAAGCAGCAGTGATTGTGGCGAGCATTATCGCAGAGATTGTTAACCCTGAAATGTTCTTCTGCGGGCCCAATCCTGTATTTGGTAAACCGGGCGTAGTCGTGCCCGAGGTAGAGCTAGCTGATGAAGAACACGCAGGTCCAGTAATCGTATTATGATCCAAGGTCACAGCGGCTTGAGATAGAAGCCGTCCGTTCAATTTCGCCCCAGTCTGCATATTAATACTTGTACCAGATAGCACGTTGCCAATAAGTGAGCTGTTGGATCCAAGAATGCTTCCTGCAGAGACCAATCTCCACCAAACATTACAAGGGTCTCCGCCCGTTACCGTAGAGCTTGCTGAGGTTGTTAAAGTTGCGGCGGATTTGAATATCCACACACCAGAGCCGCTAAGAGTAAGGTTGCCTGTAAGTATGAAGGCATCGGCGCAGTAAACGCCTGGCCCCAAAGGAGAAACAGTTGTTAGGTCTTTAACACCAGCCCCCGACCAGCTAGTCGTACAAGCCTGGTCAATACCTGTTGAGCCACCCGTACTCCACACACTGGTCATGTCATTTATTGCTGTTGTTAGTAAGCCCGGATTATTTACTGCCCCACCAGGCCCAAAACCGTCCACGGCGTAAATTGTGCCGCCAACTTGCGCTGAGGTTATGCCGGCATAATTAGCACCGGTCGCTGGGCTTAACCCAACGTCTCTGCCTATCACAGAAGTGGGCACGTTAGTTATGTTAGTTTCTCCTAAAACCGAAAAGCTGGCTGCAGTCCCGAGGCTTGGTGAGGTAGCCGCAAAGGCTACTGGCGAGGCAACAAATACTGTTAATAATGCTAGTAGAAAGCCTGCTTTTTTAAAATGTTTCATTTTCTATAAATTGATCTATAACGCTTGTGTAAATAACTATACATTATTGTTGAAATTTTTACAACTTTTTTATTTAATACTAATGCTGCTGTGAAGAACGATTCCACGAAAAAAAGCCCAACCCAGATGAAATGGATTCGGCTTTTTTTGATGGAACTTCTCCGAAATAATTGGCACCCGATAGAGCTAGAACTGAGGCGCTGGCGGGAGATTTTAGTAGTACCCTGGGCCTTAATACATCGTTGTCTTTTATTACGGCAACTGAATCCGCAATAACAGCGTCAGAAATCTCTTGGAGCAGGATTTTTTACACTTTGAGATTATTGCCTTTACTAATAACGCTAACAATGGCTAAAACTATTGGATCTTTGTCATTCAATTTGTAGTGCACCTCTTTCCCGCTCTTAGTTTTAAGCAACAAATTATTTTGCTCTAATATTTTAAGGTGCTGTGAGACCAAAGGGACTGAAAGGCCTAACACATTTGCAGCCTCGGACACATTAATGCCTGGCCTTTCTACGATAACGCGGAAAAGATTACAGCGATTAGTGTCACCGAGCGTGTCGAAAATTTCCACTAGGCGTCTATTGCTATCGGATACATGCTTTTTAAGTTGTGCGTGTTCTTTAGGAGTTAACATTATTCCATCTCATAACCCGGAAAGAAATCGGTATGAATATTTTCCTCGACGATACCCATCTTTTTAAGCATTTGCTCAAAAGCCTCAACCATAGGTTCGGGGCCAGATACGTAATACTTTGGATCCTTAAGTGTATCAGCCAGCGCTTTTATATCGTTTTCTTCAATTTTTTTAGGGCTTACAAATTTATGGATTCTGAAGTTTGGGTTTAGGCTGGCAATTTCTTCAAGCTCACCGTCAAAAATGAAGTTGTCGTCCCGATTTGCGTATAGCAGATCAACGTTTATAGGCTGTTTATCGTGCGCAAGCTGCAGCAGGATAGATCGAAACGGTGTTATTCCGATACCACCTGCAATAAAAACGTGCTGGTTTGATAAATCTTCCAGGACAAATTTGCCCTTAGGGCCATCAGCCTCAATCTCATCACCGGGCTTTAAGTTTTCTAATGCTTTTTTAAACGTGCTGCCGCTTGGGTTAGCAAAACGAGTAGTTATAGCCGGGTGTACTTCATAGGGAGCATTCGAGATCGTAAACCACCTTTCAGCCTCGCGGTCATCTGGATTGGGATGATTTAAAACATAGTGCAGATATTGACCAGGTTGCCAGATGATATGTTCTTGAGCTTCAAAAATAAAAGTTTTGACGTCATGAGTAACATCTATTTTCTTGATTAATTTTAGTTTCATACTTAAATCCTTGTTTAACTATTTAAGTAAATAATAGCTTTGTTTCCTTGTTTTATCAACAAAAAAGCACCAGCTTTTGCTGATGCATTTTTGGTGGAGCTGGCGGATACTGCCTCCGCGTCCGATTGGTAACAATTCTTGATGACTACAGGTTTATCTCGTTCGGAATTTCTTTGCCTAAACCATTAGAACAAGCAAAAAAGGTTTAAGCGCAGTCCAATAGTCTTAGCTGGCCTACGGCGGACTACCATAGTTCAGTGCAACCAGATGATATGACACGCTAGGAAACTATCTGGTGTTGTTTCTCAGCGCGGCTAGTGATTAAACGCTAGCTGTTGCGTAAGAAAATGCGCGGGGTGCGAAAGCACTCGCTACAAAATTCTTAACACGTGTAAATGCGTTTGCATTTGTTTGGTTTGCACCGGATAACGTTCAGTGCGAACCGACCTGCCATTCAAGATTGTTAATGTCCTATCGTCGAGCTTGAAATTCAGCCCCTCGTCGGAACTTACGGCATTAGTCTCGTTTTACTTATTCAGTAAAAGTTTCGACCTTAGCCTATGTTCCTCCTCTCAATTTTACAAAAATTGCTAAAGCGGATTTTTGCAAAATTGGAACGCAAGTAAGTTCAGATGAGGGAATGGATTAAATGATCTGTTACCTCTGATAAGTAACTATAAGTATTATACCACCAATACCACCTAAAAGCAATATGCTAGTGCTTAGAGGATATGCAGAAGGCTGCCGATTTGGTCTTGGAAGTCACGCGCTTCGCTGCGACTCATGGTGCTAAGCAGTCCCTTTTCGTGATGGGACAGTGCCTGCTCCGCTTTGGCGTATATTCGATAACCTTTGGGCGATAGGCTGACATCCCGCTGGCGATGATCTTTCTTATTCTTAACTATATGCACCAAGCCATCCTTCTTCATTGCCCGCAGCTGCCGGCTGACATTGGCTTCCGTCTGCCCCAAGCTATGCGCCACATGGGACTGGGAGCGGGGAATCGACTTATCTAATGCCGCAAGGATGCGGATCTGCGACAGCCCTGCTCCGCATTTGTCCGCCAAAAGTTCATCCGCTGACTGTTGTAACTTCCACACCAAAGAGAGCAGGGGGGTCAACTGTCCCGTACGTTGTCCGATTTCTTTTGCCATAAGCGTAATCTAACGGTAAGTACTTAACAAGTCAAGTACTTATGCCGGGTAGGGGATGTTAAGATTTAGCTATGTCTCTTATTGACCGAGCCGTTGCCATAGTCGTTGATGATAATCGCCTGTTGGTTATCTATCGTGATAACCACGCAACCGGACGAAAATACTATACCCTTCCAGGCGGAGGCATTGAACCTGGCGAGAGTCCCCCGCAAGCCACGCTTCGTGAACTTAAAGAAGAAACAGGACTGGATGTAGAACTGGGGCGGCAAGTATACGAGCATCGCTACCAAAATGGCCAGAAACAGTACTATTACCTCTGTGGTTACCAAGGCGGCGAACCTGCCCTAGCTGAGGATAGCGTTGAAAAACTCGCGGAGGCTACAGGCAATTTTTATAAACCGATGTGGCTTGAGATCAAAAAATTGCCCTCCACCCTACTTTTCCCTTTGGAAATTAGAGATTGGTTAGTTGAAGATTTAAAGAATGGATTCCCGCAAGAAGCCCGAGTAGCTAACCTGGATACCCGCCGGCTGAGGCAGTCTTTTGGAGAGAATACCAATTCTCTAGGGTGAGTTCTTGGGCGCGCAGGTCGCCGTTGATTCCGGCTTTGGCTAGCAACTCATCGGCCTTTGGTTTGCTTATCCGGAGTCCGCCCGCTAGTGAGCTGCGCAGTTTTTTGCGTTTTTCAGAAAAGCCGGCCCGGACGATTGTGAAGAATAACTTGCTATCCATATCGGGGAATAACGGCTGCGGGCGGCGAGTAAGCGAAATAATCTGCGAATCTACTTTGGGCGGCGGCGTAAACAGGCGCGCCGGGATAACCTCGTGAAGCTCCGGCTGGTAATAAAGCTGGACGCTGACGGCCAGCAGGCTCATCTGCCCGGGACCGGCCGCTACCCGCTGGGCAACTTCTTTTTGGACCAGTAAGGAGACTTTAGCCGGGGCATTGGGGGATTCCGCCAAAACTCTCAGTAAATTAGCAGTTAGGTAATAAGGTATGTTAGCCACTACTTTATAGCCGGGAGGAAGGGATGTCAGATCAAAGCGCAGGATGTCCTGGCGGATGACTTCCAGGTTTCCAGCTTCCACGCGCTCGTGAAGTTTTTCCGCCAGCGATTCATCAAGTTCTATGGCTATGACTTCCCGGGCCCGGTCAACCAGAATTTCGGTAAGTGTTCCCAGCCCCGGTCCGATTTCCAAAATCACATCTTCGGCGCCTACCCCTGCCGCGTCGATTACGGCATTCAGGGCTTTTTTGTCGTGCAGCCAATGCTGCCCCAGATTCTTCTTCGGTTTTACATCAGGCATACGCAAATTGTATCAGTAAACCCCATCAAAAAAGGGAAAGGTATGGAATCTCTGTTACCAGTTTGCGTGAATGGTCCAATAGTTATAGGCCGCCCACCAACCGCCAAAGCGGTCCCTCGCATAGCCGGCGCACCAACGCAGCTGGGTAATCGGGTTAGATCCCCAATCTCCACCGGCGCTGGCCATCTTTGATCCTGGCAAGGCCTGACAGAGTCCATAGGCGCCGCTGGCGTTCATAGCAGTCGTTCGCCAGCCGGATTCGTGACTGACGATATAGTCAGCATAGCCATAGTCTCCGGCGCTGATACCGGCAGCGGCCATCATGGATGTGTGATCGCCGTTAACGTACACCACTACGCCGCGGGCTATTATTTGGGGAACGGCATCAGCAATAACCGTCTGCTGGACGGCTGTTTTACTGGTGACCGCGCCGTTCTCTGTGACGGTCTGGTAAGTTACGGCTTTGCGGCCAGGCACGCCGGCCTGGCGCACAGCGGTTGCCCCCAGGGACAGGCTGGGATCATCGACGTATTGGGTGGATGGAGCAATCTGTTCTTCTACGGTGGTGACCTGAATGCCATTACGCACCACCGTAACTTGCATACCGGGCGTAATCGGCGTATCGACAGATGGGGTCAGGGTATCATCTTTAGTAAGTTTGACTTGTTTTTCTTTTAAAAGGTCCCCGACTGTGTGGCTTCTGGTACGCAAAGTTATATCCGTACCATAGAGACCGAAGGTGATGGGAGTAGCCCGATCAATCACTACCTCTTCGCCAAGAGTATTATTTTTTATATTGCCTTGAGCAAAGGCGGCATTATCTTCCGGGAAAACCGACACCCCGGCTTCCTGCGCCACAACCCGCGGACTTTTCTGGGCGGTGATAGCTACCGACTTAACGCCGTTATCTACGACCGTTACCGGACGCGCCCGGTAAACATTGATGCGGAAGTTGTCTTGAACTATGGTGGTGTCTGCCGAGGGCTCCACTACATCCTGGGGTATTAAATTCAGCGGCAGCCGCTTAACGAGTTCGCCGACTGTGTGGGCCTGGGTGTCCAAGGTCTGGCGCTTACCGCCATCAAAAAGAAAGACAACGTGCGAATCACTGGGCCTTAGCCCCGCATCGCTTTTAAGAGCCGTTACGCCGATAACTATGGCTACCCCGAGCAGCAATCCCATGATTGGCATCAGGTAAGGTCGCTTGTAGATGTGCACTCGGCTGACCTTGTTAGCCCTATGAAAGTGTTTTGCTAGTTTAATATTTTAACTCCATAAAATAGTGATTTTTAGCGGCAACAGGTTTTCTCCACCAGAGGTGGGCTCGTCTAAAAACGCGTCTATCATTATACCAAATTAGCTAAAGCGACTGTTGTCAGAATCTCTCCACAGGCTGCTATGCTCAAGGAATTCACAACTTTTCCAGAGGGGCGAAGGCTATATTTAACTTCTTGGTTCCTTTGCCTTTGAAGTGTATAGTCGCGGTTTCGCCGTCCAGCGCAATAATCGTACCTCTGCCAAAAAGGTTGTGCGATACTACGTCGCCTTCGTTCAATTCAGGAATGTATCGGGGTTCATCGCTTGTGAAAGCTGCCGGATCAGGCGCGAAGGCTTGATTCTGGGCCAAGGTAGAGCCTTGGATATCGGATAGAAAACGGCTGGGCGGATTGTGCTGACGGCCGCCGTACAACGTCCTCTCCACGGCGTATATCAGATAGAGTTCTTCGCGGGCGCGAGTCATCCCAACGTACATCAACCGGCGTTCTTCCTCCATTTCATTGGCGTCGTAAAGAGCCCGGCTGTGCGGCAGGATAGATTCCTCCAGCCCAGTTATGAATACCGCCGGGAACTCCAGGCCTTTGGCAGAATGCAGGGTCATCAGCATCACCGTGTCGTTGCCGAATTCAGCGCTGTCGATGTCACTGACCAGAGCCACCTCTTCCAGAAAGCCGGACAGACCGGCATCGTGATACTCGGCCGCCACGGAAAGAAGTTCACGGACATTCTCCACGCGCGCCTCGCCCTGGGGAGTGCCATCCTGCAGAAAATGCAGGTAGTCCAGACGGCGCAGCAGGCTGTCAACCAGGACTTCGGGGGTGACGCTTTCTATCTGTTCGCGGAAGCTGGCGATAATGTTCCCAAGATCAGTCAGCCCGGCTCTGGCTTTTGGAGTCAGACCCGGCGCGGCGCCTACGGCGCCTAGCGCCTCCGAGAGGCTATAGTTATTAGCACTGCGCCACTCGTTAAATGTCTCCAGCGATTTAGTGCCGATACCGCGGGCCGGAACATTAACTACGCGCGCGAAGCTGACTAAATCTTCAGGCTGATATATAAGCCGCAGATAGGCCAGGATGTCCTTGATTTCTTTACGGTCATAAAAGCGTACGCCGCCCACGATCCGGTAAGGCAGGCCGTGGTGCACGAAAACTTCTTCAATGGCGCGGCTTTGGGCGTTGGTGCGGTATAGAATGGCAAAGTCTTTGAAGCTTCGGGCGCCGCTGTCCACGGCCATCCGTATGCGGCGCAGAATAACCTCTGCCTCCTGGCGTTCGTTGCCTACCGGCAGCACCTGCACATCGGCACCGGCGCCTGAGGCTGTCCATATTTTTTTATCGCTGCGGGTTACGTTTTGGCTGATGACATTCTGGGCAGCTTCCAGAATGTTCTTGGTGCTGCGGTAGTTTTGCTCCAGTTTGATGACCGCAGCCCCGGGATAATCTTTTTCAAAGTTCAATATGTTTCTAAAGTCTGCGCCGCGCCAGCTGTAGATGCTTTGCCAGTCATCTCCCACGACGGCGATATTTTTATGTGGTCCGGTCAGCAGCTTTACCAGCTTGTACTGGGCGGTGTTGGTATCCTGATACTCGTCTATCATGACGTAGGTAAATTGTGATTGCCACTTGTGCCGAAAATCCGGATATTTTTCCAGTAAGCCGACTGTCCGACCTATAAGATCATCAAAATCCATGGCGCCGGCATCACGCAGAGTTTTTTCATACAGCGGATAGACTTTAGCCGCCGCCTGTCCGGCCGGGCTGTCATCCGCTACCGCTTTATACTCAGTGGGGCTGACCATCTCGTTCTTGGCGCTGCTGATTAAAGAAGTGATGAGCCTTGGGGGAAATTTCTTCTCGTCAATACCAAGGTTGCGGCTGACCTGCTTTATGGCGGCCATGCGATCCCCTTCGTCCCAGATAACGAAATTCCGCGGAATGCCAAAGTTCTCTCCATCCTGGCGCAAAAGGCGCACGCAGATAGAGTGAAAGGTCCCCATGTAGGGCATGAAGCCGCGGTTGCCGGCGTCATTACCCAAAAGCGTGGCCACACGGTCGCGCATTTCTCCGGCGGCCTTATTCGTAAAAGTGACGGCCAAAATATTATATGGCGTAGCCTTTTTAGATCGCAGAAGGTGGGCGATGCGGTGAGTAAGAGTCTTGGTCTTGCCGCTGCCGGCTCCGGCCAATATTAAAAGCGGACCATCGGTAGTACTAACGGCCCGTTTTTGTTCTTCGTTTAAGCCCTCAAATAAATCCTGCACTTAAACTATTTTAGCAGGTGTTACGGTCTTTGCCCGGTCTAGCCGAAAATATGAAACGGCAAATTAATGCTGCTGCCAATCAGCCCGGCATCTATCGCTAAATAGGCGCCCACCGCTCCAAGCGCGAGCAGGATAAAAAGCCAGCCCATAAGGACTCGAAGTCGTCCCTGGCCGGTTACCGGAGCATGAGAGACCGGAAGGCTTTGAAGGTGCAGCGGTCCGGCGGGAGCCGGCGCGGGAGAAAGAGCCGCGTTAACAACGTCTGCCGGCGGCATGGCGGCGGGTTCAAATTCGGCGGCGAGTGCGGTCTGTGGCGCGGCGGGAATCTCTGCGGGGGTTTGGACGGAAGGAGGAGGCGGAGCCGCGGGGGTGGGCGGAACCTGGACGGTAGGAGCAGTTTGCCCGTTGTGGCTGACTGGTATGGTCTTAGCTTGGTGACTCTCTACCTGGGCGGGAGCGGCGTTAACCGGCGCCTGCGGAATAGGCGGACGCGTCATCATCGGGTCGCTCATCATCGGCCGATGCCCGACAATAATCGGGCGACTAGTCTGGCTGGGGCGTGGCGGGCTGACGTCCATTACTTTGGAAAAGTCCTGTTTATTCTCCATTGTCACCCTCCTGTTCGCGCTGCCAACGGCGAGTTGAATTCACAATGCCGGCAAAACTTTGATAATTAAGGCTGGCGCCGCCCACCAAAAATCCATCTACTCCGGGCACATTTAAAAATCCGTGGATGACATCCTCTACTACGCTGCCGCCGTATAAAATCCGTACGTCGGCTGCCGCCTTTTCGCCAAAGACATCTTTTACGTAGCCTCTGATGTAACTTACGGCCGCGGCGGCTTGGGCGGGCTTGGCGACGTCTCCGGTGCCTATGGCCCATACCGGCTCGTAGGCTATCACCATCCGCTCCACTTCATCTCCCGTCAAATTTGAGAGAGCTGTCATCAATTGGTCATGCAGAACCTGCTTGGTCTCGCCGTCATCTTTTTCCTGCTTGGTTTCGCCGACGCATAAAATCGGCATGATGCCGTTGCGGAAGCTGGCAGCCACTTTATCGCGGATCATCGGTAAATCCTCGCCGAAGATGTGGCGCCGCTCGGAGTGGCCGACGATCACGTAGTGCGCCAAGTCGCGCAGCATAGTGAAGCTGACTTCCCCGGTGTATGCTCCCTCGTCTTTGAAGTAAGCATTCTGGGCCGCCAAACGGAACTTACGCCTATCCAGCTGGACACTCATGGGCTGCAGTGTCAGCATGGTCGGGGCCAGGACTACTTCTATGTCGCGGTATATCTTGACGTTCTCTTGAAGGCGGTGCACCAGTAAACTAGCCTGACTGGCGTTAAGGTGCATCTTCCAATTGCCCACTATTAGAATTTTTCGCATAATTTACTTCTTAAGCTTATTTTACACTATCAGTCTTTGTTCCAAAGAACTTCGACGCCGGGCAAACTATGGCCGCTCATTAATTCTAGGCTGGCCCCGCCGCCGGTTGATACATGACTGAAGTCTTCCACTAGGCCCTCCTGCTCCACATAGCCCACGGTATCGCCGCCGCCTACCAGCGTGAACGGCTTATTCTTGTGACGGTTAGTCGGCCCAATCATGGCGTCAACCACGATGTGGGTGGCGTGTTCAAACGGAGCGTGAGCCCCGGCAATACCTTTGGTTTCAGTAACTCCGCAGGCGCCGTTCCAGACGACGGTGTTAGCCATGCGGATAGCGCCGGCAAATTGGTAGGCGCTCATCGGACCGATATCTAAAATCATCTCGTGCTCAAGCACGCTATGGCTCTTTAGCTCCGGCTTTTTGGGATAAGACTCAATATCGGCTAGCGAATGGCTGGCCAGATCCACCACGCGGGTGGGTTTGGTGCCGTCAATATTAGTAGAAACAACGACATCCACCGGCAAAAGGAAATTGAAGTTGCGCTGACGCTCGGCACGCCGGGCTTTGGCCAGAATTTTTTTGGCTTCCTCCATGTCATCCTTTTCAAACAGGCTCTTGCCTATCTTATGGCCTTCAGCCACTAGGAAGTTATTGGCCATTGCCCCGCCCACGGCCACGCAATCGGCAATGTCTATCAACCGGTTGAGAACTTCTATTTTGTCGCTAATCTTAGCGCCGCCGACAAGCGCCGTCAGCGGCCGGGCCGGATCTTCCATAACTCGAGTTATAGTGTCTACTTCTTTCTCTAATAAGAATCCGGCCACCGCCAGCATCAGCCTGGCGATACCGTCCGTACTGGCGTGCGCCCGGTGCACCACGCCAAAACCGTCCTGCACAAAAACCTCCGCCCCCGTATCATCGGCCATCTGCTTGGCAAAGCCGGCGTCATTTTTCTCTTCCTCCGGATGGAATCGCACATTTTCCAGCATCAGTACCTGGCCGCCCTGAAGATTGCCGGCGAGTTCTTTTACCTCTTCCCCCACGCAGTCGGAAGCGAAGGCTACCTTTTTTCCCAGCAATTCTGAAAGCCTCGCAGCTACCGGCTTTAAGCTGGCCTCTTTGTCGCCTGGGCCCTTTGGCCGGCCAAGATGAGAAATTATAATAAGTTTGGCGTCCTGCTCAAGGATGTATTTGACGGTGGGCAGCGACTGACGGATACGGTAATCGTCGGTTATGCGGCCGTTTTTTATGGGCACATTATAATCAGCCCTCAGCAGCACCCGCTTGCCGCGCAGATCCGTTTCGCGAATTGTTTTTTTGTTGAAAGCCAACTGCCCCACCCCTTGACTGGTTTAAAGTTAGTATGACAAACAAACCGGTCAAAAGCCAATTGTTTGCTGTGCCGGAAAACTTGTTTAGAAATCCGCTTCGTTATCCAGCTGAGAGGAGTCGGCTTGGTTGGCCGTACTCGGGTCGTTTTGATCAAGAGTGGCCTGGGCTTTATCCAGATCGGTCGTTGATTGCACTACTGGCGCCGGTGAGACACTACTGCTTGTTTTACTGACGTCAGTTGTTTTCGAGGAGGGCGATCTGCTACTCACGGTATTGCCGCTCCTGGCACTATATATTTTTAGTCCGATCATACCGACAATTGCCGCTATGGCAATTACCAAAATAACTTCAAAGAAGGCAAAGCCTGCCTGTTTTTTAACCGTTCGCATTGCTGGCCTCCCTCGCGGACCGAACGCCCGTTATTAGGTTTTTAACGGCGGTGCGGTAATTTTTTAGGGCCGTAGTCTCAGATTTAAGATCCGTCTTAAAAGTGCTCAGAGCACCCTTGGGGTCAGTGCCATCGCACTTAAAGCCGACACTGTCCGATTTTACCTGGTTGACCGCGGCTTGGGCGGCTGCTTTCTGGGTATTTACGGCACCCACTAAGGTGTCGTAATTGCTCAGGCTCAACTTGTGGTCTGTATAGAATGTTTCAGTTCGGGTAGCAATGGTGGCAAATAGATCCAGCTGGTTCTGGCTCCGCTTAGCAATCCGCTGCAACCGGGAATTTATATCGCCTTCTCGCTCTTTACAATTTTTTAGATGGTTGGAATCAAGCTTAGTATTTAACTCTTGAGCTTTGGATTGTGTGCTTTCAGTTGATTTGTGAGTTTCCGTCGTCGAGGTAGTAGATTCGGTAGAGCTTTTATGAGTTTCCCCCGACGTCGACCCGGAGGATCCACTTATGCCCCCTTCTGCCAAGGCCGGGACAGCCGGAAGAGCCAGTATTAGCATGGCCCCGGCAATTATTAATCGTTTCTTGATGCGCATTTATAGTTTCCTGGTTAAACAGCTTAAGCATATGCTCTTTAATAACCGTTTTCAAGAAATCCCAAACTAAATTGGAGTTTTTTGCTGAGTGGCCCCACCACAGTCGACTTGCAAGGTAATAGAGGTGGAACATGATGCTGAAAGGTTAGTGCCCCAATAGCAGTTTGTAACTTTTGTTTAGTTAGGATTGTATATAGGATATGCAGAACATTGACGAAGCAAAGCTTATCGCTCACTCAATAAACGGTGATAACGAAGCTTACGCCGAGGTTGTTAATCGCTATAAGAACGCTGTTTACTATCATTGTTTTGCGATTGTCAGAGACGAAGATGTAGCCCAGGATATTGCTCAAGACACATTTATAAGTGCTTTCTATAATCTCAATCGATACGATAACAAATATCGATTGAGTACTTGGCTGTTCAAGATCAGCACCAATAAATGCCTGAATTACCTGAAAAAGAAAGGCAAAGAAGTTGCAGCTGACGACAAATTAATCACTGCGATTGCCTCACGCGAGCCAAGCCCTCATAACCAAGCTCTCTATTCCGAATTGCATAATGCCGTTCAAGTCCTTCAGCCAAAATACCAAGCCGTGATAAGCCTTCATTACTGGCAAGGCCTAGATTATGCAGCAACAGCCGAAGTTATGGGTGCGCCCATCAACTCGGTACGCGTCTGGCTGAAAAGAGCCAAAGAGGAGCTACGAAAGGAGTTAATATGAATAATTTAGAAGAATTGCTATCCCGGCACACTCCAAAACCAAAACGCCCACTACCTAATAATTTTACCGAGACTGTAATTTCAGAGCTTAAAAATAGTCCGAAAAAAAATTGGCTGCAGAACGTTATCGAGAACTTACACATACGCCGTATAAGCAAGGTGGGCATAACGTTTTTTGCTGGTGTCGTCTTAGTTGGTGGTACTGCTGTTGCCATTGCATTATGGCCTAAGCCCACTGTTACCCCCACAATCGTTAAATCACTACCGAGTGGCAATCATATTGTTGGTGTCGATGCAGAAAATTGTCAGTATTTCAAAGATTTGGATGGAACTGCAACTAAACCAACCAGCGATAAACTCTATTATGAAGTGCGTCAGGGGTCACAATTTACAGACCAGCAAATAATTGACACTGTTCAGGGTGTTTGTGAGGAAAATATTAGCAATAATGCTATCTCGGCAATCGTGAAACAACTACCGAAAGACATGCCGCCCACTCAGTCCACCAATGCCTACATTATCAACGCAATTACAAAGAATAGCATCACTGTAACTATGGACTCGCATTACAACGCTGCGCTCTACACTACCCAGCCTAATCTGACCTATACTCATTTTTCTGACCATCTTCTCGCTTACAACGAGAACTCTAAAGTTTCATACGGTGATTTTAAGGCTGGCGATACGATTAAAATGATTGTCCAAGATACGAGCGGGAAGTCTCCTGAGACGCAAGAAAGCTACAACCCTCTCAATCATCCCGAGACTATTACGATATTGGCAATCTTAAAGATACCTGCACTAACTGCTGACCCAAGCACATTCTACACAGCAATTGGCAAAGATATCGTCAGGGTAGAGCCGTGCGCTACCAGCCCCAGTGGTTTTTGTAGGGCTTACGAATTCACAAATTGATAACAGACGGATAGCCGCGGAAGAGGCTGGATTGATTGGAACGAACTAAAGCAAGAATTACTGGCTTTGGAAATATGATGAACTCGATTAGTGCCAGCAAATTACGCGTAATATACTAATGGCATGAAATTATCCCACGATGAACTTACCGAACGCCTTGACATAGCAAAGCAACAAATAGAAATTGGCTCGAAATACAGGCACTACAAATCACCAGAGATGACATACGAAGTTAAAGATATAGTCATCCAAGAAGCCGACAGTGAGCCATGTGTCATCTATCAGGCACTTTATGGCAACCAGATTACTTTTTCACGGACAGTAAGCGTTTGGCTTGAGAGCGTTGAAGTTGAAGATAAGCTTGTTCCTAGATTTACAAAGTTATAGCTTGAGATAACGAAAAAAGCCCACCTTTTGGTGAGCTATTTTCCTGGTGATCCCAGGGAGAATTGAACTCCCGTTGCCGGGATGAAAACCCGGTGTCCTAGGCCACTAGACGATGGGACCCCGTTTGGGGGAAGGCCGGATTCTGCACATAGAATCTTATCTGTTAGAACAGATTGGATTTTACCACGAACCCTTAGATATCAAAAACCCCTCGTAATTCACCAGTTGGCGGATAAACAAGGGACTTATCTTTTTGCAGTTAGCTAGTTTCTTCAAAAATGTAAGACAAGTAATTGTCTTGCTTGCATTTTTGAGAGGAGCAATCTAGCCGTAGGTGAAGCTTTTAATCCGCCCAGCGGATTAAAACGAACTTTGGCGTAAATTGCGACGAGAGAGCGGTCAGTCACTACGTTTCTCTAGGAGTTACCTTAGCATAAATTCGCGCTAAGCACAACCATTTATCCACAACCTCAACCAAAAGCCCTCCTTTATTTTGAAGGAGGGCTTGGCCATCCAGGGTTGGATGTGAGAGCGGTCAGTTTATCTTAACGGCGGTTTCGGCGAGCGGTAATTGCCATATGAGCGGCAGTACCGGCAGCAGAAGCACCAGCAAAGATACCTACTACGTCACCAGCACCCGTGTTAGGTAGAGCTTTAGGAGTAGTTTTTGCTGGGGTTACTGGAGTAGGGGTCGGGGTAGGAGGAGCAACAGCCTTTACTTGGAGCGTTACCCATCCGGAAAAGTCGAAGCAGCCGGGCCAGTCGCCATTTTGGCTACTGAAGCCAACAGGTGCACCGGCACCGACAATAGCGTCGGAGATAGTTACATCGGTTTGGCCATTTGTGCGGATTTTGGCAGAGCCGGCAACGTATTGCAGGTCAAGCTTACTGCCGCTAGTGAAGGTAAAGTCGTCAAAGACGCTTCCAGGACCAGCGTTTGAAGCACTAATGTAACCGGTAACCTGGCCGCTGCCGTTAACTTCTGAGGGCATAGCAACGCGGACAGCAGTATTGTGGGCTACATAGTTGTTTACACCGGATAGGTCCTGCTGGGCATTGTTGTGTACGTAAAAACGGATTACGTAGGTCTTGCCAGCGGTTAGAGCCATGTTGTCGGTGTAAGTGTTGGTCCCTGCATCGGCGTCACGAACCGTAAGAAAATTACGTTCGTCACCGTAAACAGGATTGTTTGTAAATGAGTTGAACTGTACATGATCAGCACCGACACATTGGCCAGAACTATTGCATGTATAAGTTGTGCGGTCGGGGCCAAAAGCAAATGCATGCACAGCAGGCACAGCAACGAAAATGGCAACCAAAACGCCAACAGCGAGTCGTTTTATATTCATGTGGTTTCTCCTTTAGAATCGATATTATCGACAGAAAGATTAATTGATTTAGCTGCAAACTAGATAGTCATTGGGCTTCAAATGATGATGTTTGGCTGCCGACCCTCCTGTGAAGAAGAATCGGCAGCCGGTGGAGCGCTCCCTCGAAGGAGAGCGCTCCAACCGACATACCACTGATCGCGCCTTCTCCCGAGGGAGTTACTTGGCGCAGTCAGGTCTTACGGGCTGGGAGGCGGACCTCCCGGACCGGTGCCTGTTGGCGCCGGCTTGTAGCAGGCAGCGTTGCCGCTGACTGCCCCGTTGGGGATCTGATTGCTCTGACCCCAGAATCCGTTCCCGGTGTCGTTGTAGTACACCGAGTAGAACGAGCCGTCACCCTTTGCGACGAACCCGTAACCTCCGCTCTGAGCGGACCGCGTGAAGCGAGACTCGCTGGGCGGACACGGGGAGACGCAGTTGTTGTACTGGTTCCGATCAGCGGCGGGAGTGCACGGCGACGGAGTCGTCGTGGTCACAACCGTCGTGGTCGTGTTGGTAGTCGTCGTGCTGGGAGGTGGTGCCGGAGTCGTGGTGGTCACTGTCGTCGGCGGGGCGCAGTTGATGTTGGCCTTCGCCGATGTTGACAAGGATGCGATCACCTGTCCGAACGTGTCAGCAGACACGTTCCCCTTTGCGCGCACGAACGCGCTCAGAGAGATCGTGGCCGCCGCCGTCGCACTGGCCTGTGCCGAGCCGCATGTATCGTGCACCTCGACAGCCACGGCCGCCTTCAGCGGGATCGTGACGTGAGCGAACGAGCGGAACGAGATGACAGTGCCAGTTACGACCGGTCCGGGCATCTGCATTCCTTCTTTCGCCGGGTTCAGGCAGTGCCGTCCGGTCTTGCCGCCCTTCACCTTGACCAAGCCGGTAGGCGAGGCCTTGGAGGGGCAGAGATAACCCGGAACGGTCTCCGTGTACCAGACCCGATGGCCGTTACCGTCGATGAACGAATTGCCCCAGGGGCCATTCGTCCAGTGACAGCGCGGGCTGTGGATCTGCACGGCCTTCAGGCCGCCCTTGACGGTGTCATCCGCCAGGATGGTGATCTTGCCGGATGCCACGTCGCTGGCGCTGACGGTCTTACCCGCCAGAACTGCTGTCACGTTTGAAACCGTGATCTTGTCGCAGCTTGCCGTCGACTTGTTGAACACGAACCCCGAGGGGCACGACGGTACAGGGTTGTCGGCGATCGTGTTGATGATCGCGTTCGCGGTTGAAGCCGCAAAGCCTGCAAATGCAATGACGATGAGCGCCACCGAAAGGGTGGCCCACTTCTTGAACTGCATTGAGATCCACCTCCTAAGGTGGTTGGGAATTGACGGCGGGGCCGAGTTGGGCCCGTGACCCCGCCGGAATCGCCCTTGTCGGGCGGAACATACCATAGGCAAGAGGCTTGTCTACAGAATGCTCCACCGGACTCGGGACGATAGCGAGGTCTAAAACTATTGGTAGTCGGTTGTATGGGTCTATATTTCTAGCGAGCAAGACGAATCTTGCTCAAACTATTCTATAAAGCCCCATGACTATCTAGTTTGCTTATTACAAAAGTTACCTTTTGCTTTTAAACAAACTACTCCTAGTTGTTAAGGCAGCACCCCACCCGAAAAAAGGCATTGGTGAGCCGAAGTGAGATTTACCCCTTACGACCACCTAGAGATTTCCACCTCTTCGCCTTTTAAGCGAGGATGCCAATACTTTACCACAAGCTCTTGTTAATGTCAATAGCTTTTACAATAAAATGATAATAAGCACAAGCGTTATTCAGTTGGGGACTTCGACTTTGCGGCAAATATAGCTATTCTTGCCCCACGTTTAGTAACAACCGCAGTGATAAAGTCCTCCGGCTCAACCGGGACCCAGAAACTTTCATTACCTTTTTCTTCCTGTAAATATTCCGAGACCGCTCCCCCTCTATACATGTAGCTAGGCTCTAGGGTAATTCCGTTGCGTGTCGGCACGATACGAGGAGCGGAGCCTTTTTCCCTAACAGGATTTAGATCGGCGAAAAACTCCTCTCCTCCATCACGTTCGCGCATTTTTACAGTCAAGCTATCAACTTCCGGCCGTAAACCCAGCAAGCGCCGGAGTTCAGCTTCTGATAAAGGAGGAAGCTCCGAAGATGATGGTTCTTCTGAAGTCTCAGGAGCAGGTGCTTCTTCCGAGGGAGAGCTAAAATTTGATCTTTCTATAACAGACATTAAATGCGGGCCTTTTTAATAACATTTATCTCCATGTACCGAGAGGCGATTATACGCCCCTGCAAACATACCCGCAAGGGGCAAAAGAAGCCAAGGCTGCTTTGCAACGACACTGGTAAACCATGTTCGTCAAAGAAGTTGCCGCAGGAGGACAAGCGTAGACACGTAAGTGTTCGGAAGTGTAATATTAATGCTAATGACAAAAGTAGCAATTGTTGAGGATGATCTGGCTATTGCCCAGATGTACCGCCTAAAATTTGAGGCTGAGGGTTTCCAGGTCAGAATTGCCGAAAATGGGCGGCTGGGACTGGCTCTTTGCCAGGATATGGAGCCCGACATTGTGCTGCTGGACCTGATGATGCCAGAGATGAACGGCGATGAAATGCTGGATAAGATGCGCCAAACTGACTGGGGTAAAGGCATCAAGGTGATCGTACTGGCAAATGTCAGCGAACAAGAAGCTCCTTTGCGCCTGCAAACGATGAACGTCAGCGCCTACATAGTCAAAGCCGAGATGACTCCCGCCCAAGCTACCTTGTTGGTCAAAGAACAATTAGGGAAATAGGATGAAGATAGGGATAGTCGGCTGGGGTATAGAGGGCCAGAGTGCTTTTAAGTATTTCGGCCCTGGACATGAATATCTGATCGTAAACGAACATCCCAGAGATGATTTCCCCGCCCCTTCAGAAAAAATAAAGATCAACTTCCTATCCGGTGAGAAGCCGCCAGGCATAACCGGCAATGTTGACGACCTTAGTTATTTAGAAGGCCTTGAAGCCTGTGAGAAGATAATCGTCACCCCTACTTCCATGAAGAATCTGGAGAAGAAATACCCCAAGAACGCCCCCATCTGGGACAAGGTTACTTCTGTGATGGAGATTTTCTTTGATGGTGTGGCCAGCCGCAATATCATCGGTATTACCGGTACCAAGGGTAAGGGCACCACTTCTACGCTAACTGCCAAGATGCTGGAAGCCGCGGGCAAAAAGGTCCATTTAGGCGGCAACATCGGTATCTCTGTTCTGGACTTCTTGGAAGACGTACAACCGGATGATTGGGTGGTTCTGGAGCTATCAAGCTTTCAGTTGTACTCGCTGCGCCGCAGCCCGCATATCGGTGTTTGTCTGATGGTAGTGCCGGAGCACATGGACTGGCACGCCGATATGGCCGATTACGTGGCCGCCAAGAGCAATATGTTCAAACACCAAAAAACAGATGATATCGCCATTTATATGGCCGATAATAGCTATTCTGAGAAAATTGCCAACGCATCGCCCGGTAAGAAGATTGCTTATTATGACAGCCCGGGCGCTAGGGTTCGCAACGATGGAATGATTGTTATTGGTGAGCCGGAAACCGAACTCATCCATAAATCTAAGGTAAAACTACTGGGCGAACATAATCTGCAGAACATTTGCGCCGCGGCTACTGCCGCTTGGCAAGTCGTTCAAGATCCAAAAGCCATTGAAGAAGTTGCCGGCAGCTTTTCGGGGCTGGAACACCGGCTAGAGCTGGTGCGGGAACTGGACGGCGTAAAATACTACGATGATTCGTTCGGTACTACACCCGACACCGCCACCGTAGCCCTGCTAGCTTTCAGCGAGCCGAAGATTATAATCCTTGGCGGATCGGATAAAGGCGCCTACTTCACGGGCCTTGCCGAGGCAGTAGTTAAAAGTAACGTCAAACAGGCGATTGTCATCGGCCAGACAGCTGATAAGATTTCGGCCGCCCTGCGCGCCAAAGGCTTCAATAACATTATCTTCGGTCTAAAAACCATGCCGGAGATTGTTACCGAGGCCCGCAAGCACGCCAAATCAGGGGATGTAGTCCTGCTATCGGCCGCCTCTGCCAGTTTTGGGCTGTTCCATGACTATAAAGACCGCGGCAATCAATTCAAGAGCGCTGTAAATTCTCTTTCGTCCTTAGGCAAAACTTACTAGCTCTGGTGGGTGGAAGAGGTTTACAGTGCTCTACCAAGCTGTTGCAAAACTGAGTTCAACTGAGTAATAACCGGTGTTTCCGGCTGCAGCACCTTTGCCCGGCCGTCGGCGGCCTGTTTAATCAGCTCCTCAATCCAGTGAAAGTGAGTGCAGCCAAGCACTATCTGATCAGCACCGGCCTCGCATACCTCTCCTATGGTTTTTGCGATTTTTTCGCGGTCTAGCTTGTTACTTTCAATCATCAACATCCAGTCTGAGCAATCCGGCTCCAAAACGTTTACGCCGGGAGCAAATTTTTGCTTTAGCCAATCATATCTTTTACTTTGAAGCGTCCGCGGCGTGGCGCAAACGGCAATTATGCCGCTTAGACTGGCCTCCGCGGCCGGCTTGACCATCGGTTCCATGCCAATAAATGGAGCATCAAAATCTTCCCGCAGTCTAGAAATCAGATTGGTAGTTACGGTGTTGCAGGCAATCACAATAACATCGCAGCCCTCGTCTACCAGCTGACGAATGATCGGCTTCGTAAAACCATAGATCTCTTCGATGGAACGGGTACCGTAGGGTACATGCTCAGCATCATTCTTGAAGATAATCCGGTGCCCCGGCATTTCTTTTTTGATAGCCCGGACGACAGAGAGGCCGCCTATACCGCTATCAAAAACGCCAATTTTAGCCATGAGAGGCTGCCCGGATAACATTCTCAAATAGAGCCGCGACTGTCAGCGGTCCAACCCCGCCGTTTTCGGGCGTAATTGTCACGTCCTCACGCTGCCGGACTTCCGGTGCTACATCGCCTATTAAACCGTTACTGTCAGTGGAAACACCGGCGTCAATGACAACGGCACCGGCTTTGACCATATCATTTGTAATTAGGCCTGGTTGACCGGCAGCCGAAATAACGATATCCGCCTCCCCAACCTTATTCTCAAGGTCACTGGTATTCTTATCAACTTTGTCTATTTTTAATCCGGAATTCTGCCACATTTTAGCCAGAGGAGCCCCGACCAGCCTTCCCTGGCCGACGATGACAATTTGCCTCCCGGGAAGGTCAATGCCGTACCCGCTAAGAAGCCAGGTTATGGCTGTGGGCGTAGGAGCATCGAACTGAGTGGCCGCCCCCAGCCCATCAACATCTTTCGCGGGATTAACATGGTTTAACACCTCGTCAGTCTGGCTGGAGTCCGGCAAAGGCAGTTGAACTATTATGCCGTGCACCGATTGGTCTTCATTAAGCTTGCTGATTCTGTCCATAGCCTCCGATTGGTCTATGGTGTGCACATCAACAGCCACCCCAATATCCTCGCCGTAAGCCGTCTTCAAGCGCATGTAAGTATCCACCACCGGGTCTTCGTTGGTGCGTATGATAGCAAGCCGTGGTAATACATTTTGCGATTGCTTCAGCGAACGCACTGATTTACTGTGGCGTTCTTTTATGTATCCGGCGAGCTCAGAGCCATTTAGGATTTTCATCTCTTTTATACTACCAAGAAACAGATGCAATCATATTGCTTATGCATGTAGGCCATGGTATATATTCAACTAGAGTTCTAAAACAAAAATGTTCAAAGAAAACTTACCCGATATACCTTCTAAGCCACGCCGGGCCGGTAAAGTCCGGATGCTTGGTGTAGGACTGACAGCCGCCGGAGTAGCAGCTACAGGTGTTGGCGCGGGCAACGCTGCAGCAGCAAATCATCCCCCCAAACCCAAAAACACTTCCGCTGAAATAGCAAAATTAAGGCATCAATTGGACCTAAAGCAGAGGCAGATTGATGCTCAAACTGCCCAGCTAAACCATATCAGCAATATAGCCTCTCATTTAATTGGAATGCCTAAGAAAGAGCTATACATCCCTGACTTAGTTAAAGTAAACCAATTACCAGGGTTCAATCAATTGATTACACCTGAAGTACAGAGCGAACTTATAAGCTCTTCCGTCAGGATAATGCGGCGGCCAAAAGGTAGTAATGAAGCGTGGACAGATCACTGCACCGGCACAGTTGTAGATATTCCGTTAGAGGGACGCGCCAGCCCTGTGCTTACGGCAGAGCACTGCGTCCAGGACGACCAATCGGTTGATTACTCAACCTATGACGGATTTCCTGCACAAAATATAACCGCTCAAACCAAGTACGAATACATGATTTCTAAAGATAACTCACAGGTGCCGATAGCCACCGTAGAAGATATCGTTATCGCAATGCCCGGTCATGGAGATTTTTCGCTGATGTGGGTTAAGCCGATTGAGGGTTTGGAAGGTTCAAAGATTGAATCTTACAACTCCATACCCCCACTTAAGCCCGCTTCTACAACTCATAACTTCGAGCCTGGAGCTCAAGCGGCTATGCTTGGCTACACTCAGGTTAGCGGATATAGGCCGGTAGCCGGCATAGGCAGGTTTTTAGGTACGTTTGATTTCGATATGACTAAAAGCGGCGATACCCAGCCTTACTATGCTATTGCCTTTGAGGCCAGGCAGCCAAAAGCTATACCTTGTAATTCTAATGGCAGCGGGTCCTCGGCGATAATGCCTGACCGCACTTTAACGGGTCCGCTGGTTAGCCGGGCAAGTATCGGTAATATTAACGGCATACCAAATCCCGGCGACAACATTTCAGCTAGCGCCAAATGGCGAATCAAAGAGATCGAGAAGAAATTCGGCATAGATGAAAGCGCATACTCAGACGTATGCTTCTACGGAGTACCAGAATCTGTTGCCAATAACTTTGATACGTACGGCATCTTAAAAGAGGGCCTTCATCATATCCCCCCATACCGACCCGCTCTAAAGGGCGGCCCTGATATGGACTACCCGCCTGGCATGGGCAAATAATTAATCTTACTAATCAAAAAACCACCCCTTTCGGAGTGGTTTTCTTTAGCTAGTTTATCTTTAGAGACTAGTAGCGATCGCGGCCACCGCCGCCACCGTAACCACCGCCGCCGCCACTTGAGCGCTCTTCGCGCGGGCGGGCTTCGCTAACATTGATAGCGCGGCCATCCAACTCTTTGCCATTCAGCTGATCAACAGCTGCTTTGGCTTCTTCGTCGGAGCTCATCTCTACGAAACCGAAGCCCTTAGAGCGGCCGGAATCGCGATCTTTGATTACGTTTGCTGATACTACGGTTCCTGCTGCAGCGAAGAAATCCTTCAACTGATCGTCCGTGACATTCCAGGACAAAGAACCTACAAATAATTTTGTTGCCATTAATACTCCTTGTTACGCTTGGAGTCTGGCAACATCCAGTAGCTGCACTCCAAAACACTAATAAATTTTCCTAGAACCTAACAAACGTTAATTTTGCAGCTATTTTTTCTAGTAAGGTAACTATAGCACATTTTTCCAGGTGGTCTATAGAGATAATTTCGCAGCTTAGCCAGGGTTACCATATGCTGCCGCTACTTCTGTCGGACGAGCTTGAAATTTAAGAGCCTCGCGCACTGCCAACTCTGCCATTAATTTAGGACTCTCTACCATTGGGGTGTGCCCGCACTCCATTACTACCGGCTCAACCCCCAAGACTTCGCGCGCAAAATTAACTTCAAAATTAAAATTGAGAGCACTGTCATACTTCATAGCGAAGTAGGCATATAGTTTATCGGGTAGTCCCCCTTCCAGCCTTGGTTCTTCCGGATGACGCCGCTTTGGCCGCAACCGCTGAACAAGCAGCCTCCTTTCGTCTTCATCAATATCTATACGCGTACCATCCGAGTGGTCCAGGAATACGGCTTCGGCCATAGTCTTCCTGAACATCGTTAAAAACTTAGCAGATCTACGGGCATTTGGGCCGGGCCAAACTGTCCCGTTATCAAAATCATCACTGTAGCGACTAGAGAACAAATCATACTGCTCTGGGCTAGGCCTATATGTAGAGGGGTCTGCACCGCTCGCTACGGCTTCAATACCCATAACGTGGTCTGCATTTCTAACTGCAATATTGAAGCCGCTTGAATGAGCAAATCTAACAATATTTTCCAGGCCGGCGCACTCTTCTTCATCCGTTAGATCTTGGGCGTGCTGATCCAAATCCTTATGAGGATGATCGGTATCCTGCATGGCCGCAATCGAATGGTAACCCAGCCAGCGCAACTCCTTCTGGAACTCCCTGTAATAGCCATGTATCCAAGAACCTTCAATGCAACTGAAGGTAATGTCTTCGTAGGCTTTTGCAACTCGATTCACGATATAAGGTTAATCCTGACATAACCGGGACGCAAGCATAAGTAAAATTTTTTACAAAATACGCAGGAGTTGCTTTCCGCGTGCAGGTTCAATATTGATTAACAGAGGTAAGCATGCTAATATTCGGTAGCCTTTCTTAAGGAAGACATTCCCCAATAAGGGCCTGTAGCTCAGCTGGTTAGAGCAGCGGCCTCTTAAGCCGCGTGTCGTGGGTTCGAGTCCCACCAGGCCCTCCAAGCAAAGAGTCCACCCTTGTGGTGGGCTTTTTGCTTGGTTGTCTTGTTTGGATTTGAGCCACGACGCAAATTTGCTTTAGCAAAGATGCAAGTCGTGGGTTCGGGCGCCAAGGAGGCTCAC
>JAQGHE010000002.1 GCA_028288985.1 Candidatus Saccharimonadota bacterium | reverse complement strand
TAGTCAAAAAACCGGTGGCGTCGTCGCTGGCAGCCAGGCCAACTTTGTCCTTTAGATCTACAACCACACGCTCGGCCACACGCTTGCCTACTCCGGAAGCCTGAGTGATAAACTTGGTGTCGCCAGCGGCCACAGCTGTACGGACCTGGCCGGCGCTGGCAAGACTTAAAATTGATAAGACCATTTTGGGGCCTACCCCATTGACGCTAAGTAGTTGCTCAAACAATCGCTTTGTCTCCAGCGCCCTAAATCCATATAAGTCATGGGAGTTTTCGCGGATGTGCTCGTAGATGTAAACTTTGACGTCAGATCCCTCTTCTAGCGCTCCGTAATCTTCAAACGTAACATTCACGCCATAGCCTACGCCACCGCAGTCAATAACAACACTGTCTAGGGTCTTCTCAGATACTTTCCCGAATAAGGTAGCAATCATTTGACCTTATTTTACACGAAGTGCTGAAGCATGCATTAAGGCAGCAGCTAGCGCATCAGCACAATCATCCGGCTGAGGTACCTCTTTTAGGCCAAGTATGATGCGCACCATCTCCTGCATTTGTTTTTTATCGGCCCGGCCGTAGCCTGTCAGAGCTTGTTTTATCTGTAACGGCGTATATTCTACAATCTCCAATCCGGCTAATTTACCCGCCAGCATGGCTACGCCCCGCGCATGGCTAACGCTTATAGCGGTGGTAACGTTCTGGGCAAAGAACAATTTTTCCACAACCATGATTTCTGGCTTATTTTCTGCGATTATTTCGCAAAGACTAGTGTAAATTTCTTCCAGCCTTTCATCCAGCGGCTGGTGAACGGCCGTTCTGATAACTCCGGCGTCAACAAGCACGCATTGACCCCGCTTGTCGGCTTCGACAACTCCAAAGCCCATAATTCCGGTCCCGGGATCTATGCCCATAATTCTCACTTGTCCACCGTGTATTCCGCTATCAGATTAAGCAGTTGCTGATGAATCTTCCCATTGCTGGCCAAAAAGCCGTTAGTCGGCTGATCATATCTTTGTTCTCGACCGAACAAATCGGTGACCTTTCCTCCTGCTTCCTCGACAATGATTTTGATGGATGCTCCATCTTCAGGCTTCGTGTGGACAAAAAGTGTCGCCGAAAATTGACCGGATGCCACAAGGACGCTCGGTAAAATAACAGACCATAACCGCGTGCTGTTTGCTCCAAGTGCAGTTAGGGCGGGCAGAAAATCGGGTTTTAGCTTGATTACCGGTTGGCCGCTTTCGCCTATCGCCTCAAGATCAATTAAAGTATTCTCCAGGCTCTCGCTTTGGGAAACATGGATTTGATCACCGTTCAGGAAGGCTCCTTCGCCCTTGGATGCCCAGAACAATCGTTTAATGTAGGGATCATAGACCACGCCGACAATCGGCTTTCCAGCTCGCGTCAATGCAAGAGAAAAAGTGGAGATAGGCAGACCGTGAGAGAAGGCCATTGTACCGTCTACAGGATCGCAGACCCATGTCATTTCACCGCCAAGGTTGTGGCTCTCCTCTTCCCCGAGCACGCTATGATCAGGGAAGCTGGCGGATATGCGCTCAATAACAAGCCTATTAATCTGAGTGTCGGTAAACGTCAGTGGCGTACGGTCCTCTTTCCATTCCTTCGCGGGGTTGGTCAAAAAATTTTCGTACATTATTGAGCCGGCCTCTTTGGCCAGGTCTTTTGCAAATTCTAGGTATTCATTCATTTTAGAAATTCCTCTTTGGAATTGTTGATTAAAATTGCTTGGTCGTCAGTCATTTCTTTATGTTTAATCACTGCTTGGTCGAGACGCTGTATATAACTTTGAGTTTCAGGACCATATTCTTCGCTTTGATAGTGCGGGACCGGCATGTAATCCGTAAACCCTAAGCCGTCCCAAATAACTTCCTTTTTATAACCCTCTGCTACGTAATCTGGGCTATCTTCATCGCTGTCCATCTCAGCATACCTTAACGTTGGGCCGACTATAAGCGCTCCGGCGCTTTCACCACCGTAAATAATAGAACCATCGCGAACCCTTGAAATCAAAAAATCATCTACGCCGCTATACTTAAGCGCTCGCCTCAGCAAAAAAGGATTGCCGCCGGCTAGCCATACAAAGTTGTAACCTATTAACTGATTTGGCGCACCAGACTTGTTAAAGAACGGTCGTAAATCTACTTCTTTTGGTTCAAGTCCCAGAGATTCAAAAAACTCAAAAACTTCCCCCACTCTTTCCCGACGTCCTTCAGGCGTTTTATAGTCTTTAGCATTTGTTATAACGCCGACTTTCTTGACGTCACCTAAAAGTTCCTTTAGCCGGTCAGTGTGCCGTCCGGCTCGGTAAGATGATAAAAATAGCCGCAACTTATACCTCGATGTTATCGGCGATATCGAAGTTGGTGTGGGTGGCTGTAACATCCTCAAGATCATCCAGGGCATTCATAAGGTTGATTGTCTTGCGGGCAGTTTCTTTATCGGATATCAAAATAGTGGTGTTTGGAACGTAAGTTAACTCTGACTCGGTTATTTCTACGCCGGCCGCAGCGAGAGTGGCGCGCACTTTGGCTAGATCAGTCGGCACTGTATAAACTATCAGCTCGTCATTCTCTTCAACGGCATCTTCGGCACCGGCATCTAACGCCTGCAGCAGCAAGTCTTCCCCGCTGCCTTTTATTCTGATCATGCCCTTGCGGCTAAATTGAAAGGCCACGCTACCCGGTTCGGCCATGTTGCCGCCGTTTTTGGAAAAAGCTAAACGGACCTCTGGATAAGTTCGGTTTTTGTTATCCGTGGCGCACTCAATAATAACTGCCACACCGCCGGGGCCGTAGCCCTCGTAGGTAACTTCCTCTAAAACGGCCGCATTCTTATCGGCTGCCCGCTGGATGGCCCGTTCAATATTGCTCATAGGCATATTGGCGGCTTTAGCCTTGTCTACCAGCATGGCAAGCGTGGAATTGGTTTCCGGGTTAGCCCCGGAGCGCGCCGCGATGGCCAATTGTTTGCCAAGCCGGCTAAAAAGCGCACCGCGTTTGGCGTCATTGACGCCCTTTTGGCGCTTGATAGTTGCCCATTTGCTATGTCCGCTCATCACAACTCCTTGCCGCATTGGCCTGCTGACCGGCATAGCCCGCCACACCGCCAATACTCTTGGGGCGCTGCTGCGTTGCTGTCCTGCGGTACTTACTCATCGTATACCTCCATACGACTCGCTCCGTTCCTCGGCCGCGCCTTGCATCGCATCCAAGCAAATGAGCTGTGATTGATATATCTGTTATTTTAACATATTTAAGGTGTTTTCGGCCGTCAGGTTTGGTGTTTTAGTACGGCGTCGCAGTGAGAAAATTAGAATCAGAACGATCGCATACAGGCTGATCATTAATGTCGGGCTGATTGAAATGTGGAGGAATATAGAGGGGATGCCAGCCAGCAGATGAATAATATCGAGCATATATGTCAGCAGCAGTTGAGCCGGCCACGCCAACCAACCTGAGACTTGCGGCAGGATGGCCCCGCCCAGGGCCGCTAAGGCCCCAAGCAGCATAGCCGCCGGCACCAAAGGTACTATTATCAGATTGGCAAGCAGTGCCACAAGCGACATCTGCCCGAATACCATCATGATTAGCGGCAAGGTCATAATCTCTGCGCACAATGTTTCTATCAGCACCAGGATCAGGAGTTTTGGCAGCTTGGCAAACAGCCTGGAAGTAATTAGAGGCGCTATTATCAGAACGCCGAAGAAAGCCAGGAACGACAAATACCATCCAAGGTCGCTCCACACGTAAAACGGATTAGCCAGGCCCGTGGCCGCCGCGGCGAAGGCAATGAGCAGCAGCGGCCTTAAGCTGCGGCCGTAATACCAAGCCCAAAGGCTTAGACCGGAGATTACAGCGGCACGGACAATAGATGCACTAAAGCCCGTAACTACCAAAAATACCAGAATCAAGGCCAGCGACAGGACGGTCTTTTGATATTTGCTTCTTATTTTTAACCTTTGAATGCCGCGCACGATAATTGTCAGATTGTATCCGGAAACAGCCACGATATGTACCAGCCCCACCATCGTCAGCTGAGTGATGATATCTGCAGGGAGGTTTGTCCGCTGGCCCACCAGCAGACCAAGGGCAAAAGATGCCTGCGGCTCCGGCAAAGAGTTCTGCATACCGACGCTAAACTTTCGAGTAAGTGCCTCTATGGTCTGACCGCCGGTTCTCATGACCTGCAGTTTGGCATAGGCAATGTGTGCCTGGTTTGATCCACGCATCGGGTAAAGTTTGCCGCTTATTTGGACCGTGTCGCCGCGGTAAACCATCGGCACACCAAAACCACTGATTTTAAAGGTTCCGGCCAATGGTCCGGTTTCAGGTTCCAGTAAATGCACCCCCGAAACCGTGAACTCCAGCTGTGATTTATTGCTGTAGACCGAATCGGTGCGGGCGGTAGCTTCAATCACGATATTCCGGCCGGTTAGGCTTTTTAGCACAGCCTGCTTCTGCATGTAGATGCACCCGCGCCAAAGACCAATGCCCAAGCCTAAAATAATAACCAACAGAAGACTCAAGGTGTTCTTATTTTTGAAAAGCAGTAACGCCGGGGTAAATAGTGCCAGCCACCAGCCGAAATCCATAGAAACTTTTCTAGACAGTCCGATCCCGGCAAGCACAGCCAAACAGCCCATCGTTATCAATGTCGTCCTACGGAACCGGCGCATAATCTGATTATCATGCCACAGCAAGCGCAAAAATTTAATTGCTTACGGCTAAAACATTAGACTCAATCAGAAACCGCGAGAGATTTTACCAAAACGGCATCGAGACCCGCGTCTTGGCCGTATAGGTCAGTAATTTCCTCAAGCCTATACCCTTGCCCGTGCAGAAAAGTAATCATATCTGTGTTGGTGATCTTGGTATCAACCATAACTGCTGTGCAGTTCGGAAAATCCTGAGTCGTTGCTTCAATTTCCGTATTTCTCAGCAAAAAGCTACCGAAATAACGGCCCCTGGATATAGGAGAAACAGATATATTTTTTACCTCAACTACACCAGGTCTAGTCTGATGACGCTGGTATATAACAGTACCGACAGGTTCGCGGCCAGAGTAGGCCAGCATGGCGCGCTTGGAATCGTCTGCAATTTGCGCCTCGGCTTTTTGGAGCCATTCATTATGCTTGGGGTAGTCCTGATGAGTTGGCACCCAAAGGCGCGGACTCTCCAATAAGCCTACAATGCTGCCGAGATCACTCGGCCTGTGTTCATTTGTAATCCTAAACTCTGTCATAATTAAGTATACAATACCATAAAAATGAAACTATATCAATGAGGCAGTCATGGAGGGCCCGGTGGGATTCGAGTTATAGATTATGCTCGTTCGAAAAATAAGCTTTCTCACTCGGCTAAGCAGGGAAAACATAAACAGCCACCGGCTATTTATGCCCTCTCGGATTCGAATCCTAGATCAGGCCAACAAAATAGCCCACCGCGAGGTGAGCAATTTTGTTGGAGGGCCCGGTGGGATTCGAACCCACGACACGCGGCTTAAAAGGCCGCTGCTCTAACCTACTGAGCTACGGGCCCTCGTCTAATTTTGCAATTAGCTTAGCTTCGCTTGCAAAATTGTTACTAGAGCCAAATGGGCAGAATAACACCTTACATTATCTGTTTTTTAGGTTAAAAGTCAATGACCCTGTTATTATCCGTATATGAAATGGTGGTCCCAAAAGACCCTTGCCGAACGCCTGATGATCAGCGGCGTAGTGATTGCCGCTTTAGGATTTTTAATCCCGATGGTCTCTCTTCTGCGAGTATATTCCTTGTTGAACAAGTGCATTGGCCATAACTGCGCCACTCTAGGCGGTTGGGGCTATGTAGCAAAGCTTGCGGTTCTTATCCCTGTTGGCCTGGTAATTCTTTTGGTTGGAAGTTTATTGGACATTAAAAACAGCAGGAGACCCAGTTGAAGAAACTTTTTGAGCTCCATCAGAAATTTACCTTAGTGGTCAACGAGTACCGAGTGCTGAAAGACCAGCCTGACGGTAAGCAAACCGTGGGATTCGCCAGACAAAAAAGGCTAGCCATACGCGAGCAATTCACTCTTTATTCAGATGAGTCCCAAAGCCGGATTATCGCCACTTCAGCTGCCCGCTCCGTAATAGATTTGGGCGCTATTTATGATATTCAGGATCCGGATGGCAAGAAATTAGCCGCCATAAAGAAGGAGTTTAGAAAATCTTTGCTTGTCAGTACCTGGACCGTTTTTAATCCCCAAACTAACGAGACTCTGTTCACTCTATCTGAGAAAAGTGTGGGAATAGCCATATTCAGAAGGATATGGGATTTTCTGCCATATGTAGGCGATGTAGCCTTCCCCATCAAGTACCATTTTGTCATTACCAGTAATGGCTCCCCGGCTGGAGAATTCATCAAAATTACGCGCTTCAGGGACCATTATGCCCTATATCTACAGGAAGAATTTGAAGACAAACTGGACGAACGCGCCTGGATGATTACGGCCGTCCTCATGGATGCCATGCAAAGCCGCTAATTATTTCTTGTGCTTCTTTGAGGAATTCTTAGAAAAGAACCAGATTAGGATCATGCTATACAGAGCCCCGCCGCCTGCGAGGTATGATTGGGCACCACTCAGTGCATGCCAGCTTTTAGCCTCGGTCAGATTAAGATGAAGCGAGATATTGATAAAAGGCGCGGCGGCCAGCACAAACACCGCCCCTGCGGCTGCGGCTGCAATAGTGTGCATGATTAACTTTGGTTTGCCGGTTACCGCCAGAGCCGTCAGAAAAATACTAAATGCCATCGGTAGGAACAGGAAAATTAAATAAACATCTGTGTTTCTAACCTTAAAATTGCTGTTAGAAAGCAGGTTGGCTACGTCGGTGCCCGCCAAGCTTGAGGCTACATAACCGGCACAAACCGCTAAAAATATTACCGCTCCGTTACTTTTTAAGAAAAATGTAAGTAGCGCGGGCACAAAAATCAGTATGCCCAACAAAATATCTGCCATAGCAGCATTTTAACATGAGCGGTATCAGAAATTCAGCTTAGTGCCGCTGGCAATTCCCAACTTTTGTGCTTGCCCGGCATTTATCTCTAAAACATATTGCGCCTGGAAGTCGGGTTGGAAGGATTTAGGATATGAACTTGGGCTTATATTCTCACTAACCTCCACTACCTTGTGCGCGGAATCCAGCCAAACGATATCAATCGGAAAATGCATGTCGCGCATCCAGAACGGATAGTCCCCCGGCTTATCGAAACTAAATAGCATGCCCTGCTGAGTTCCAAGGCACGACCGCCCGCCTAAGCCCTTCTCCAGCTCCGTGGTAGATTTGGCCGTCTGGGCGGCTACCACTTGTTCTCCCACCCTTACGGTTACATCCTGCCGGTACTTTTCGGAGCACTGGCTCTGTCCTTTTTTATGGATTACGGCGAAGACCGCTCCCCAAAGGAAGACCAGCGAAACAATAAAGAAGACGAGGCTCTTAAAGTAGGGCTGCCCCGTCATTTGCTTAGGCTCCGACGCGGTCCTTGCGACGGCGGGCTTTAGCATTACGTTCAATATATTCGATGATTTTTTCGGCTACATCGCGCTTGGTGATGAGCTCTGGAGTTTTTATGCTGCTGGACGAATTAATTTCCAGCACCAGCGGCCCACGGGCACTACGCATCATGTCAACGCCGCAAATAGGCAGACCCATCGACTTGGCGGCTTTGATAGCGGTGCGCTCCTCTTCCTCGGTCAGCTTTACGGTCTTGCCAACCCCGCCTTGGTGAGTGTTGGACCTGAAATCGTCATCCAGGCTCTGGCGTTTGATGCTGGCCACCACGCGGCCGCCAACAACTATGGCCCTGATATCCGTTCCGGCGGATTCTTCGATAAATTCCTGGACCAAAAAGTTCACGCTCTCGACATAAAAAGCCTGCATAACGGCCTTGGCCGCTTTTCTGGTTTCGGCCAGCACTACGCCGTTGCCGTGGGTTCCGCGCGCCACTTTAATGATAACCGGCGCTCCGCCTACGAGATCAAGAACTTCTTCAAAATCAGCCGTTTCGCGGGCAAAGACCGTCTTGGGCACTCCTACGCCGGCCTTGGCCATCAGCTGGTAAGCCCGCAGTTTGTCTCGGGAGCGAACGATAGCTATGGAGCTGGCGGTGGTAAAGACCCCCTGCATTTCAAACTGCCGAACAACCGCGGAACCGTATTTGGTGTAGCTTTGGGCGATGCGGGGGATTATAGCGTCTACATCCGTTAGCTTTTCACCTTTGTAATAAACAACCGGGTTGCCCTTTTCAACTGCCATATAACACTTGGCATAGTTAACCACGCGGATTTCGTGGCCGCGGGCTATTGCCGTTTCTTTTAGCCGCTTGGTCGTGTAATTGGCCGGGCCTTTCGATAAAATTATGATCTTCATGAAGAGTCTCCTACTTGATTTTGGATAGTTCTTTAGCTAAACGCTTTACTCTTTTCTTTTCTTCGTCAGCCAAGGGACTGCCTTTTCGGACGTCGACTAGAAATTTGCCGCTAAGTGTCGCGCGGCCTATCAATACAGGGTAAAGCTTTTGGGACCGGTCAGCCAGAGTGAAGGTGGCATTAATGGTTCTGCCCTTAACCGTCATTGGTATTTTGACCTTGTACCGGAGTTCTTTATGCCCGAATGAGTTGGCGATACGGGTAACCATAAACTCCTTAGACTGAAAGTGGTACACTTCGCCGGTGTAATAAGGGCTACCCGGGGCGAAGAAAACACAGTATAGCTGACCTTCTTTCAGCAGGATTTGGCTGCACCAAATAGAGCTAACGTCCGCGCCGGTATCAATCTTGGCGGGCACTTTACTAAGGTGCAGAGTTGGGAATGATACCCGTTCCGCACGACCAATAACATCTTGAGCCATACTTAAATTATTACCCATAATTACATTCCTATAAAGTATTTGAGGTTGAAATGATTTATATTTACACTTGTGACGATTAGAGTATAATTATAGCACTAATTGAGAAGATAGTCAATATATGGCAAAGTTTCTAATTCTTGGTCAGAACTACAGCCCTCTCGTGGGGAAAATACAAGCGAGAGGTGACGACTATATATTGCTACAAGATAGCTCTACCCAATTTAGCTCTAAGATAGATGTCAGCCGGTGCATTAAAGTCGATTTTAAAGACCCTGCCAGCGCGATTGAGACCG
Organism: Candidatus Saccharimonadota bacterium; assembly: GCA_028288985.1. Taxonomy (GTDB): domain Bacteria; phylum Patescibacteriota; class Saccharimonadia; order Saccharimonadales; family UBA10212; genus JAQGHE01. The sequence goes on along the minus strand of JAQGHE010000002.1, from coordinate 14,166 downwards.
CAGGGCACCTCAGGGGTGAAATAGATGGCGTAGTGACTCTTTATGAGCAGTATGTACTGCCGCTGGCGCGTATAGCCCATTCTTTGAGCCTGCCGGCTCCGGATATCCAAACAGCAGAGGCCTGCACCGATAAACTGCTGATGCGCCGCAGGTTTGCGGCGGCCGACGAGCAGATCAGCCCCGCCTTTGCTGAAGTGAAGGACGAAGACAGCCTATTGGAGTTTGCGGCGGCACACGGCTATCCTCTAATAATTAAGCCGGTTCATTTATCCAAGAGCCTTTTGATCATGCGCTGTGACTCAAAACAGGAGTTGATCGAAAATTACCGGAATATCAAGCGGCAGATAGGTGAGGCTTACAGCAAATATGCCGTCGCCCGGCAGCCGCAGTTGTTGGTTGAAGAGTTTATGGAGGGGCCGCAATACTCCACCGACGCCTTTGTGGATGCCGATGGCAGGATACATATGATCGATTGTATAGCCCGGCTGCAAACCGGCCACGATATCGGCTACGGCGATAACTTTATTTACAGTCGGCAATTTAGCGACGATTTAGCCGCAGAGCTACGCCAACAGATATTTCATGTCTCTGCCATGGGTATCTCGGCTCTTGGTATAAAGAGCGCCCCCGCCTTTATCCAGCTGGTCCTAACTAAGCAAGGCCCACGGATAATTGAGATTGCGGCTCGCAACGGGGGCTATAGAGAACGTATGTACCAGCTGGCTATGGGCATCGACCTGCTAGGTAACACCCTTGAGCTTGCCCTTGGCCATGGAGTAAATATCCGCCCGGTCAAAAACGAGCCCTGCGCCGTACTTGAACTGTTTCCTAAAAAAGCCGGCATATTTGCCGGCATCCGGGCTGAGCAAGAATTAAGAGCACTTCCTTCTCTGCAGTATCTGAGCATCAAGGCGACAGCTGGCAGCCCCATAGGCAAATCCTCTGACGGATATAAAATGACGGCAGTTATCGTTCTTCATCATCAGGACCGCGGGCAGTTTGCCCATGATCTGGAATTTATAAACCGGAATGTATTTGTGGAAACCGTTTAAAGCGAGGCCAGGTAGTCCACATAGGCTTTTATAACGCCGCGCGGTTGGCCAAAAGTGGGCGTTTCATGCAAAAACAGGGCCGGGCAGACGTTGATTTCAATCAGCTTCGGTGTCAAATCGGCTTCGGTGCTTGAGTTTTTGGGAGTGGCGGCGACCAGAAAGTCCACGCCGCAGACCGGCAGCTCTGAAACTTGAGCGGCTTTCTCGGCCATTTCAATCAGCCAAGCCGGCAACTCGTCGGTTATATCGATGGTTTCCCCACCAGTGCCGACATTGGCCGTACCCAGAACGCCGACAAAGGTGTCGGCCTGTGGAACTTCGTGTATCCTCTGCCCCAGAAATATTTCCGCGCTGCCAGGGTCGATGATATTGAGAGGTTTGGTGTAGTTTTCCCCGCGGACAGGGTTTTTATTTTCCAGATCAATCAGCTCTTTCACGGAATGGTGCCCGTCGCCTTTAACTCTCGCCGGAATCCTAACCAGTCCGGCGGCAAATTTATAACCTATACAGGTAAGGCGCAGATCAATAAAATTCTCCAGGTGCTCCTGCACCAGAAATTGATCGGAATATTCTTCTGCCCGCCCGATTGCCGGCGCAATATCTTCGACTGCCCTTAGGCCCGTACTGATTCCGTGGCCGTGGGCAGCGCTGAGCGGTTTAATTACGACTTTTCTGCCGCTGTCTAAAATGGCTTGGGCTTGAACCTTGGCTTCATCGGCCGAATTGACTAGATGAGTTTGGGGAATCGGCAGACCGTTATTGGCAAAATTAATACCGGACGCATACTTGTTGTTGGCCCGTAGAGCTGCCGGAGCAGAGGTAGTGGGCGGTGTGGAGCTAAATATCTCCAGCTCCCTTCCATCATCCCTTTTTATCCTCACCAGGCCGTTCTCCGGATAATAGAGCCACACCTTCCAGCCCCTGGACAAGGCTTCCTTACAGACTAATCGTCTAGAGGTTTTGAGTTCCTCGATATTCAGGTTTTCTACATCAAGCATAAGTTCTCTAAGGATAAGCTCAGAACGCGCTGCTTAGCAAATGCTTTAACTTTAGGGTGCCGCCCTTTTCCGGGTGGAACTGGGTGGCCAAAACCGGACGGCGCTTGTGCTTTATAATTTCCAGCCCGCTGGCAGAGTGGGCCAAGACATCGAATTCCTTGGTGTTGATATCTTCCACGTGCCACTGGTGGGCCTCGTACTGGCGCAGCGATTCTTTGGAAAAGGCCGTTTTACCGCCTTTGGTTGTAGTCAGTTTCCTAAAACCCATTATCAGACTGCTCATTTCTTCCACCTTCGAGCCGTATGCTCGGGCGATAACCTCAAAACCCATACAGATGCCGATAATCGGTTTACTGCAGCGCATGATAAACTCCATCTCGTCCTGATACCACAGCTTGCCGCTTTGGTGGCTGTCGTTGATCTCCAGGCCTTCGCCACCACCACCGGATAAGACCACCAAGTCCGCACCCGACTCATCAAGGATCACTCCGGGTTCGTAAACTACGATGTCTAGTTCGTGTCCGGCCAGAGCGGCCGTTAGGTACTGTAAGTGCTGTGTATGATTGTTGACTACTAATATTTTCATTTGGATCTTAGTGTTGGGCCGTTGATACTCGCTGGAACACGAACCATATGATAGCCGCGACTACCGCTATCAATACTATTATCAATGGAATAAAACCATTTTGTTTGTTTTGGTTTCTCATCCTCCCCTCTATTCTAAATCCTTAAGCACAAGCTTTTCAAGGGGCATGGCCAGAAGACTATAATTAAATAACATGGACGAGAGAGAAATATATCAGCGCGGGCTAGATGAATACGGAGAAAGTCCGATGGCCCTGCATTGGACCGATTACAGATCCATGGCTATCCGCTTCAAGAACCTTGTGCGTGATGTGAATATCGAAGAACGCAGCGTACTTGATGCCGGCTGCGGCATGGGCGACATACTACCATATCTGTATACTCGCGCCGACATTTTTAATTATCTGGGGGTTGATGTAAATCCCGGTTTTATCGGGATCGCCAAGAAGCGATATGAGGGGCACAACTTTGAAGTCGCTGATCCGTTTGATGGTAATTATCCCAGGCGCTTTGATGTGGTCTTAAGCTCCGGCGTGATGAATACTAATGTGCCGGGTTGGGAAAAGAAGCGGAAGCTCATGATCAAAAACCTTTTCGACCTGGCTGGTGAGACCCTAGCCTTTAATATGGCCGGTGGCACGCGGCCTTGGCGGCACAATTCGTTGATAGCCTATGCCGATGCCGATGAGGTGCTGGATTATTGCCAAAGTCTTGCGAGACGAGTAAAGATAAGGACCGACTACCTGCCCCAGGACTTTACGATCTTGATGTTTAAGTAGCTGGAGCCGTAAGGTATTTTTTGATGAAAATATCGATTACCTGCTCAGCCGGGTGGACATCCAGTTTACCCGGTATTTGTAGAAGCCCGAACTGGCGCAGCCGGGCAGTATCCTTAAGCGAAAAACTGCCGCCGGCGATGGTAATAATCTCGGCCTTGTCTTCTCCTTCTGCGGCTAGTTGTCTCCATATCAAATCCTGCTCTATATAGGCCATTGGCTGCGAATCGTGCCCTCCGTGCCGGAACAGGCGGAGGGTGCCATCGACGGCTCTGCGGCGTGACTCCGCAAGTTGGGCTTCATTGAGGGTTTTGCCCTTGGTATTCGTTTCATAAAAGGCCCTAGCTATCTGCGTCTTATTGCTACCGGCCAGCTTAGCACTTAGAGCTCTAAGGTAAAAAAGATTAGTGGGACGCTCATATCCGAAAGTTTCTTTTACCTTTCTCTCCTGAGCTATAGCGCCGCCTTCCCTAAGTGCGCTGGTCCCGCGGCCATTAAGCCTGGCCAGAGGTATTGAATTCCCCAGCTCGTAATCGAAGTGTCTTTGCAGTATATGTGTAAGTTCGTGAGCTATAAGCGGCAGGGGGCCAAGTTCCGCATGCTCCCTTTCCAGTGAATTATAGCCAGCCGGTATCCAAAATACTCTTTTGCGGGCATCGATCGTAAAGCTTTTTTTGCTGGGATGCACGGCTATCTGCCATTTATTATCTAGGGCAGGCCTTTCCCGCTCCTCGATTTCATCCCAATCAGCCTTTTCCTTGCTTAGCAAACCCCACTCGCCCAAGATAAGTTCCGCAAAGCCTTTGACATCCTGTGCCCGCCATTCCATGCTCTTCAGCTTCTCGGCTACTTCAGCGGGGACAGAAGCTTCGGGTTCTTTCTTTAGGCTCGACTCCAATTCTATGGCAAGCATATTGACCGTGTCGCTTATGGGGATCAGCTGGCCCTTCTGCATTTCGCCTGCGCCATTCTTAAACAGATCCAGCCTCCGGGCGAATTCATCATTAAAGTCCGTGGCTGCCCGCGCCTTTTCACGCAGTAGGGCTTTTTCCATCGTGGGGCTAATCGCCTTTATCTCACTTAGCCATTCTTGAGTCTGTTGATTGTCTGGCATGGTTTCTAATTGTCTTATCAAGTCCATAGCACCCGGATAAAGTTCGGCTATCATGGCGTTTGTTTTGGCTGCATACAGGTCTAGCAGCAAACCTTTTGCATCCGTGAGATCAGATTCTGGTAATTGCTTCAGGTTTTGGCGAATAGCCTTGTAATAATCCCTGTAGGCACGAAGTTTGGATAGTTTACTTATGATTTTTGAAGGGTCATAATTTACCCCAATCGGCTCTACATCCTCATGTACACTATCCTGCACAGGGTGGGCCTCCAGTCTCTGGGCCATCATATCGATATACCATTCACGACTGCGGCCGGCGATTTCTTTTCGCTGCTCCGCATTCAGCTTTGCTTTGATGGTATCGATTTTTTGTAATTGGGCGGCTATACGCCAGGCCGATGTATCTTTGATGCCAAGGTCGACTAAATCTTGCTGCCCTTCCGTTGTATCAAAATATCCAAGATAAAATTCCTGATAGCTTTGAAGGGCGTTCATCTTATACACGCGTTCCAGATCAACACCCGCTTCGCACTTGGGACCGTTTTCTACTTTCCCCTCAAATAAGACCTTTGCGAAGCTGGAAGCCTCTTCCAGCTCTTCTTTAGTAAGTTGACGTTCTGGATCTTTTATAATCTCCTCGGCCTCAGCGGCAGCATTCACCCCATCTCTTTCGTTATAGGGTGCAAGTCTGTCGGCAGAAGTTTCCATGGCTAATTCCAAATATTTCTTTTACCGTTTGACTCTTTTCTGAGCTGTTCTAGCAAAGCCTTCTGCTTAGTGCTGATTTTCGTAGGGGTATCGACAAGTATGGTTACGATGTGGGCGCCGCGCAAGCCACCGCGGATGTGCGGCACACCGTGGCCGGAGAGCTTGAAGTCGCTGCCGCTTTGAGTACCGATGGGCACTTTCATGCGCACCGGACCATCTACCGTATCAACTTCCATCTCCGTGCCCAGCGCCGCATCAATCATACTGATGTGCTCACGACTTAAGATTAAATCGCCCTCGCGAGTGAATTTTTTATGAGGTTTAACGCGGATATTAACGTATAGATCGCCTTTGGGACCGTTGGCGACAGCTTCACCATGTTCGCGCAGACGTATGGTGGCTCCGTCGTCTACACCGGCTGGAACTTTCAGCTTAACGTTTTGGTTCTTGCGCTGAGTACCGCGTCCACGGCAGACTGTACATTCCTTTTCCGGAATTTTGCCGCGACCGGCACATTTAGGACAAGTGGTAGCCTGCTGGATGTTGCCAAAGATCGTCTTGGTAACTCTGGTAACTTGGCCGCTGCCTCCACACTCGTCGCAGTTTTTAAGCTCGTAGCCTGGTTCTGCCGTGGTGCCTTTGCAGTGATCGCAGACATCCTCCATGCTGAGGCTAAGTTCTACCTCGGTCCCAAAAATGGCCTGCTCAAACGATATTTCAATCGATGTCTCAACATCGCGGCCACGATTCTGGGCGGAGCGCCGCCCACCGGCTTCGCCGCCGAAGAAACTTCCGAAGATATCGCCAAGCCCAAGATCGCCAAAGTCAAAATGGAATTCCTGTCCGTTACCGCCAAAGCCAGAAAACGGACTGCCATCGCTGGCCGCACTGGATCCTACGCCGGCATGGCCGAATTGGTCGTAGCGTTTTCGCTTAGTGTCGTCTTTTAAGACTTCATAAGCTTCGCTGACCTCTTTAAACTTGGTCTCATCACCGCCGCGGTCCGGGTGATGCTGCACGGCTAATCTCCGGAAGGCTTTTTTAAGCTCGTCCGCGCTGGCGTCTTTGCCGACCCCTAAAATATCGTAATAATCCCTTTTAGCCATCTTGGTTCTATTTTACCTTGTCCTTAATTGTCTCTGCTTCGATGAATTTGCGGTCTTTTACCACGTAATGATTCTTGGCGTATTTAACACCGGTCCGAGATCCGGCAGCAAAGGCAGCGATTAGTGCCGCTAGAAATCCCCAGTTCTTAAGCTTCATCACTCTCTGCTTGCTGTTTAGTTTTGATCTCGGGTCCTATTCCAAGCTCTCCCAACACCTCAATCAATGTTCTCTCTAGAAGTTCCGGCTCCTGCTCTGCAAGAGCTTCTACGCTAAGATCCCTAGAAGCAGCTGCTTCCTCTAATTTTTTTCCCAACAAGAGAGCATCGTCCTGGTAGAACTCCGGAGGCAGATCAAAAGGACTAGGCGTACGTGGCACTATTTTTCCTTGTTGTCGTCAACTACTTCGCCTTCTATCGGTTCGTCCTTGTCGGATTTCTTATCGGCTTTTTCTTCGCTGGTTCCTGATTCCTGATTACTAGTTCCTGAATCGGCTTGAGCCGATTCGTACATCTTGGCGCCGATGGGCATCAGCTTGTCGCTAAGTTCTTTAGCGGCTTTTTCAAGCTCTTCCTTGTTGGCGGCTTCAAGGTGAGTTTTGGCTTCCGCTACGGCTTCGTCCAGAGTCTTTACGTCGTCCTCAGATATCTTATCCTTGTAATCGGTCTTCATCTTCTCCGCCTGGTAGACGGCATTTTGCAGCAGGTTCTGGGCTTCTATCAGTTCCTTCTTTTTCTTATCATCTTCGGCATGGACTTCGGCATCTTTGGCGGCTTTTTCGACATCCTCTTTGCTTAGGTTGCCGCTGCCGGAAATCGTGATGCTTTGTTCTTTGCCGGAGCCTTTATCCTTAGCTGTAACATTCAAGATGCCATTGGCATCGATGTTGAAAGTTACTTCAACCTGCGGCACACCGCGAGGTGCGGGCGGGATGCCATCCAGTACGAAGCGGCCCAAGGATTTGTTGCCTTCTGCCATGTCGCGCTCGCCCTGAAGAACGTGGATTTCCACGCTGTTTTGGTTATCGGCGGCTGTGGAGAATACTTCATTTTTGCTGGTCGGGATAGTGGTGTTGCGCTCGATCAGCTTGGTGGTGACACCCCCTAGAGTTTCGATCCCAAGGCTCAGCGGAGTGACATCAAGCAGCAAGACGTCTTTAACGTCGCCCTGCAGTACGCCGCCCTGGATAGCGGCACCCACGGCCACGACTTCATCGGGGTTAACACCCTGCAGCGGATCCTTGCCGAAGATTTGTTTAACCTTGTCCATGACAGCGGGCATGCGAGTCATGCCGCCAACCAGTACGATTTCGTTAATGTCGGCAGGCGTGAGTTTGGCATCCTTTAGGGCTTTCTGAACAGGCTCTGCGGTCTTATCAATCAAGTCTTGGACCAGCTCTACCAATTTGGCGCGGGTGAGTTTGTATTCGAAGTGCTTTGGACCTTCCGCGTCGGCGGTCAGAAACGGTAGATTGATATCGGCGACTTCAGTCGTGGAAAGTTCTTTCTTGGCTTTTTCGGCCTCTTCTTTTAGGCGCTGCATGGCTGCTTTATCTTCTTTAACATCAATGCCGGCTTCTTTTTTAAACTGGTCTACGAAGTGGTTGACGATTCTAAGGTCAAAATCCTCACCGCCCAGGTGCGTATCGCCGTTGGTGGATAGAACTTCAAAAACGCTGTCGCCAAGCTGCATGATTGATACGTCAAACGTACCGCCACCGAGGTCGAAGACGGCAATTTTTTCTTCTTTACCCTTATCCAGGCCGTAGGCCAAAGCGGCGGCTGTCGGCTCGTTGATGATGCGCTTAACTTCCAGGCCGGCGATTTTACCGGCATCTTTGGTGGCTTGACGCTGACTGTCATCGAAGTAAGCCGGAACGGTGATAACGGCTTCGGTTACCGGCTCGCCTAGAAAGGCCTCGGCATCAGCTTTCAGCTTAGATAAAATCATGGCGCTGACTTCTTCCGGACTGTAGTCTTTGCCAGCCATTTCCACTTTTACGCCGGTGCCGGCTTTGACAATTTTATAGGGCATCAACTCAATGTCGCGCTGCACCTCAGAGTCTGTAAATTTGCGGCCGATCAAGCGCTTAACACCGAAGATGGTGTTAGTCGGATTAGTTACCCGCTGGCGGTTAGCCACCTGGCCAACCAGGCGCTCCCCGTTCTTATTAATGGCTACCACGCTTGGCGTGGTGCGGTTGCCCTCGCTGTTGGCGATGATTTCCGGTTTGCCGGATTGCATGGCCGCCATGGCGCTGTTAGTTGTCCCTAAATCTATTCCTATAATCTTTCCCATTACTTACCTCCTAATTTACTTTTTAGATTCCTTAAATTTTCTTCACTAGGGTTCTGCTCTACTGCCTTCATGAGGGCTTCGGCTTCTGAACTGCTATCATCCTTTTCATAATGAGCGCTGTATAGATACTTCCAAGATATCTTTTCTTCCCATTTATAAACTACGAAATGGTCTATGAGGGCACCCGCAGCTACTACCGCCAGTAGCAGAAACCAGGCTAAGCTTGGATATTTAATAGCGCCAAGTACCAGCAATACAATCAGTGGAACATAGCGGATTAAGAATGTAATTGTATAAAGCTTCATTCCCACGTAGTAACGGTTGCCGACTGGCCGAAAAACGCTATACCAGAAACCTTTTAACTCGGGATCTCCATCTTTATTTTGCTTGAAAAGCATATGAAGAAGACTATCTGGAACTTTCGACATTACTTTTTATCCATTTTTACTTTGACTATGGCGTGGCGGATGACTTCGTCGCCGATCTTGTAGCCGGATTGAAGTTCCTCGCAAACAACTTCAATATTGCCGTCGCCGTCTTCCATATGGATGGCCTCGTGCAGGGCCGGATCAAACTCTTCACCGACTGTTTTGATCTTCTCCACGCCCAGCTGCTGGAGATTTTGCTCAAAATGTTTCACCACGCTTTGGATGCCTTTTACGTATTCGTGGTCGGCTATATCTTTTGGTACATGTTTTAGGGCCCGCTCCAGATTATCGAGACCAGGCAGAAGATCCCGGACGATCTTGGCTTTATAAAAGCTGGCCATTTTCACCCGGTCTTCTTCTGCCCGGCGGCGAACATTTATGGCATCGGCCCTCTCGCGCTGCAGCGCCTCCGTCAGTTGACTGACTTGCTCTTCAAGTTCTTGGATGGTGGGTTTTTTACTTGCTTTTGTCATCTTTTAATTTCCCGGTTGCAAGCTTTTTAATATCACGGAACCAGCCCAACGACAGGGCGTCAACGAAAAGGTCAAACAACATGGAGTGTTTCCTCCAGGGTTTTACCGGCTCGCTGGACGAGGCCCATTACATCACGGTAACTTTGGCGGGTTGGGCCTAGCACACCGATGTAACTGCGATCTGAAAATGGGCTGCGGAAACGGCTGATAATCAGGCTGCAGCCGGCACCGCGGCCGATAGGATTCTCGCGGCCGATGTAAACACTTAAAGGCTCATTCGGCGCAGCCTCATAAAGCCATGGTTCCAGATTGTCCAGAAGCCTCGCAACCTCCTGGACTTGGCCCGGATGCATAAATTCCGGCTGGCCAAACAAATTTGAAAGACCGCTCATATAAAGCTGGTCGCCGATGGTAGCCATACCCAGATTGTGGGTAAGTTCTACCAGCGTATCAACGGTATTTCTGATGGTACGTTCCGGCAAACCTCCGCTGGCCATGCGGGCCGCCAGGGCCCGCTCTGCCCGGGGTTGGCTGAGTTCATGGCCTCCGGTTTGAGACAATAAATTAACGTAAAAACGATATCCCTGATCTGTAGGAACACGGCCGGCACTGGTATGGGGCTGCTGAATAAAGCCCAGCCGCTCTAGTTCGGCCATTTCAGCACGAATAGTTGCACTGGAAACACCAAAAGCTCTGGCCAGCAGGCTGCTGCCCACCGGGCTGGCTACTTCGGCGTACTGTTCCACGATGGCTTGTAGTATTTTTGCTTGTCTATCGGTCATTTGGCACTCCTGTAGCAATACTGCTAGTGCGTTAATATTTTAGGTTTTTTGGCACTCCAATGTCAAGAGTGCCAACGTTATTTTTTTGCTACACTTTTACTATGAGTTTTGAAGCGGATCCCCGGCAGGGAGTAATGGATAGAGAGCTTGTTAAAAATATTCTTGATAAGGTAGGGCGGGATGACCGTTATACCAAGACTCCTCTTGCCAACCTGACCTTTGAAAACCTCTATAATAAATTGCAGCCGCAGGAGGTGGAATTAATAATAGATCTTTTGGCCATAGATCCAAAAACGCTTGGCTTTATGGGGCCATTCGTGACTATGGAGAACCCTCCGCGTGATCTGGCGGCTATTGAAGGCCAGCAGTATACACGCGGTGGTGAAAACATGATCATAGCCAATCAATATGCACCGCAAAGGGTTTTGGACGCTTTTCAAAAAATGAAGCAGGCTATCGGCGATGAGCTGCAAAGTGATTTATTAATAGAGTCGGGTTACCGTTCGCCGGCCCATCAAGCCATAGTTTTCTTAACCTATCTGGAATTGAGCGACTTTAACATTAGATACGTGGCCAGTGGCGTTGCCCTGCCAGGCTTCAGCCAACACGGAGATCCGGTTAATACAGCTTTAGATGTCCTTAACCAGGACGGTATCCCCACAGACGAGGAGCCGGAACTATTTGAAAAAACTAAGGAATATGCCTGGTTAGTTCAGAATGCCGGAAAGTTTGGCTTTTTCTTATCCTATCCGAGGGACAATCCACACGGAGTTAAATTCGAGCCATGGCACTGGCGCTACTCGCCGGTTTAATTCCTCTCTTCGGCTAGCGAGAACTCCGGACGCTGAGCGCGGGCGGCGCGTTTTTCTTTTGGCGTCATTTTCAGACGATCGTGAGCAATTTTGAGCCATTGTGTCACCTCATCTCGGCTCATAGTATTGTGCTCTGGGGGTAGTTGCGAGTCGAACCTTGTGGTGACAGCCTCATAGTCGCCATAAACCGTGTGTTCTGCCCGAAGCTTCATGTCCACATCCCAGTTGGCATAAATCGTGAGTGCTTCTCCTCTGTTGCCGTCTATTTCCTGCATTACAGCTAGGTCGAATGAGCGGTCGTATTGCTTAAGATCAATTGTACCCGGGGCCGCCAACGGTTCAGCGTGTACCCTTAAGCCATCGCCAAGCAGTTTTCTGGCGTGCCAAGTCATCCTGCCGTAGCTTATGGCTTCGGCTGCGAACTCGGCTGCCCTATCTAGGCGCTGGCCCGATTTCTCCGGGGATTGATTAACTAGCTCCATTTGGCTAAACCATAGTACAATCCGTATTTTCTTGCAAGCAATAGCTATTTAAAGTTCTGTTGCTTGGAGTTGACGGTGGAGCTCTACTACAAGCTTCTTTCCCTCAATTTGATCGGGGTTGGGCCCGCCCGCCGCCAAGGAGTCGATGATGGAGGCCGATTTATCCACGTCTCTGGCGATGACAAATTGATAATAATCATGGTTCAGTCCGTCTTCAAATATTCGGTCAGCCGTTTTTAACCGTCTTGAATATTCTTCGGCGCTCATCACGCCCCGCCGCGCGATTCTTTGCTGCCACTGCTCAAAACTGGGCGGCAGAAGCATTATGGCAATTGTATCCGGCTTGGCGTTAAGGATGTTTTGGATACCCCCCAGCTCAATGTCTGTAATAGCAGTCTTTTCCTCTTGCTTGGCTTTTTCTAATTCACGAATACTAATTCCTGAGACCTGCTGGTCGTGGATTAGTTCGGCCTCTAAGAACTTTCCTGTGAGCAAATCGGCTAGAACTTCCTCTTCAGTCCGGAACCAATATTCTTTGCCAGTCTGTTCAAGAATGCCATCATTAATTCTCGGAGGTCGCGTGGTATCTGAAGTTATGTAATGGTACCTGCCGGTCCGTTCAAGATGGCGGATTAGGGTATTGCGCCCCGTAGAAGTCGCGGCTACCATAAGCACCAGTCGTAAATCCTTAAGCGTCTTTTTGGCATGCTCAGACATCCGATAATCCTGCAGGGCGTCTTTAAAAACTTGATAATGTCTCAGCGAGAAATCGTGCATTTAATCCATTCTATACTAGTTGGGCATCGTTCTGCTCAAGTCTCTGCAGAAGCTGGGAGGCAATATCGCGGGCAGATTCTTCTCTTTGAAGATCCGGTTTGGCGCTTAATAGCCCTTTTGTTTGAGCTAGAGTGGCACCAACTTCGTCACTTAAAATAAAGTGCGTTTGATCGTCGCTTAGGGCAAAGCTAAGCGACCTTTTGGCTTCTACCAGTCTTTTGACCAACTGTTCGCTAGACAATTCATGAGTTTTCATCCTGTTCATCCACTCCTCAAAGCTGGGAGGAGTGATAAATGCACTGATAGTACGATTAAATCCAAGCCGCCTGAACACTGGGACAACATCGGCTACCACGGCCATTACCGCCGGGCCGGATGGTGGATAAGAACTTTCGCGGGTTGCATAAAATTCGCCGTCAGGACTGACAGCTATTTGCACAAAGCGACCGCCTTTTATGTCGTTTACTATTTGGCCGTAGTCGGTCCGGAAATGATAATCAACCCCGTCTACTTCCTCCGGACGAGCGGAGCGAGTCACGTCTGAGGCTGTGAATGGCAGGCCAATATTGCGGATTACAGTTGTCTTCCCAACTCCGGAAGGACCGATAATAATCAGCAAATCAATTGATCCGATTTTCTGCAGGACATCAACCGCCGGCCGGTAATTTTTAACCAGCTCCGGAAATAATTCTAGGAACGCTTGCTTGTCCACTTAAGCTATATTGTACTTGATTTACTCTTACTGCTTAGTGACTTCAAAGACTCGGAATAAGTCGGCGGTTGGCCCCTTGAAGTCTGATGTCTTCTTGGTGCCGATATCTACTTTAAGCATCTGAATGGAAGCTTTTGCGAAATTGCCCGCCTCTGAAGTCTTTTTGCTTTGATATAAAATCGTTTTGTCGTCCAGCCACGTTTGGTAGGTCAATCTGCCGTAACGGGAATCATCGATCTGCTGTAGAGGCGTTACTTTATTGCCCGTCACATCAATGTAGGCCGTCTTTACGGCTACTGGTGCGGCCTTTGCGTCCGCGGAGTTCAAAGCTATGGTTTGAGCAAGAATTTTTTGGCCGTCCGGCGACCACTTAAGAGTGTCCGGCGCGCTTGGCATGGCACTCAGCGTCCAGCTGATACTTTGCTGTTTACCATCTGCAAGATTCAAGATAACCACACTGGCTTTATTCTTGGTATCTATGGATTGGTAGGCGGCCTGCTTATAATCCGGAGATAACGAAACGGAATAATCTAAGAAGCTCGGCAACTTAGAGCTGCCTATGACCTTTTGAGTAGCGGTATCAATCTGATAAATAGCGCTGTTGTCTCTACCCAGCTTGTTGGCTCCATCAACCCTTAGGTAGGCTATCTTCTTGTCCCGGTCAAATCCCAGCAGATAAGCCTGCGGGAACACCTTACTTATTTGCTTTAACCCGGTTTTTATAATTGTTTTTTGGTCGCCGCTGCCCAGGTCAATCCGGTCTAAAGTGCATTCCGTGGCGGCATCCGGGCAATTTACAGCCAGCACCGAGCCCTCATCAACAAAATAGAGCTGATGCGATAAGCCGATAAGCGAGCTTGCGTGAAGTTCTCCAATGGTTTTGGCTGGCAGCTGCTTCAGCAAACCTTGAGACAAAACGACGAAAGTTTCGCCGGGAGTGTTGGCGTTGATAGACAGCAGCACATTGCCGCCGCGTGATGACGCCTGAAAGCCAAGGTATGAGTTTTTGGGGTAAGCCAGCTTAGGCTGCTGCTTGCCCTGATTGTCCGTTAAGTAAAGCTGGCCGGT
>JAQGHE010000041.1 GCA_028288985.1 Candidatus Saccharimonadota bacterium | reverse complement strand
TACTGCTCAATATCGTCGCCAGTTATTATGAAAGAGCGATCAAAATGATAGTCGTTCCACTTTGAGATTATTAGCCCCACATCTTTTGCTTCGTATGTAGGTAGCCCTTGTGAATTGATAAAAACCCGTTTATGCAGCCCATACTTCTCGCCATCAAAAATAACTGCACCGTTACTCGTTTGGTAGACTCTCTTATCTAACTGCTCTTTTACCACCTTGAGCCCGATTGGAGCCGTATCGCTTTCTAAGTAGTATTTCTCAAACTTGGTACCTATTCTGCTATAGAATTTATCAAAATAGTCATAGCTCCAGGCTCTACACGTCCAGTAAATTTTAGCTAGAGCTGATTCGTGATCATTCTGCTCGTGCAGTTGGTAGATTTTTTTATTCAATTCTAAAATTTCGTTTTTAGCTGATTCATTATCTTCGTAGGCGCTGTTCCCCTCTACATAACGCCGGCTAAGCCAGTCGGCTCTATCTTCTTCTTTGACTTCTGTCAGCTTCTCAGGAAATTCGCCGCCTAAGGTTTTTATAATTGCCCATATATTCTTCGCGACGTGCGGTCCAACATCCCCCGTAAAATTAACTCTGTGGACATTTGCGCCAGCATTCTCTAGCAGATTGGCGATTGCGTCGCCCACTACGCTGGTATATAGATGGCCGGCGTGCAGAATTTTAAATGGATTTGGGTCGGAATATTCTGCTACGGCAGTCTGCCCGGCTAAAATTTTGGATGAGTTGGTAGCATTGCTGGCAATGTTCCATATATCTTTTGTTTTTAGAGTTATGTTTAAAAAGCCGGGACCGGCCACCTCCACCGCTTCAAAAGATTGGTTCTGCCTTAGGCTTCCGGCTAACTGCTCCGCAACTTCTCTAGGGTTCTTGCCTGCCTTGCCTGCCAGCTGCATGGCAACGTTGGTGGCATAGTCACCGAATTTCTCCTCCGGTCTGGAGATTTCAGGCTCAATATCAACGTTGAACGTATCCTTTGATGCCTGCTTAACTGCTCGCTTGATGTCTTCCATGCTTAGTGCCATTTTAACAGCTTAGCGACGGGGCTGAACAAAAACCCAAAAAGACAGATACATTACGCTGAGCGTAACAAAGAACAACGCAGTAACCGTAAAAGAGCTGACATGGGCAAAAGGGTCCACAATTCGGTCGGAGATATTCAAGATCAGCCCGCCAGGGTTTTTTATGATGTCCCAGCTGTTCCAGCGCAGTATTCTGCCCAGATATATAGCGAAACTGCTTAGCAGGATAACGCCGCCGACGATCATGGCTGCCTGTCGATCCGACAACCTCTTTATTAATTCCCTGTGCACTAAATATAAGCTGGTAAACCCCAGGAAAAAGCCGCTCAGCACTAGGGAGCCCACCAGAGCGATATCATACAGCTGGCTGATTTGACCGGATGGATAAACGTGAATAAGATCAGTCAACACATACCAGGAATTGGGCAGAAAAATTAGCCATAACACCGTTAATATAATGTTTTGCCAGCTTTTCCAGCGGTATTTTTTAAGTTGATGGCCAAGAAGCCAGGCAAATATCAGGCTGGCCCAAGCCAATGCCAGATTGCCCGGTATAAATAAATACTGGAATTTGCCGGTTGAGACAATTCGAAAGGCCAGCAGGCCCAGACATAGCAGGCTCAATAACCCCAAGGAGGTAACGAAGCGTCTCTCCGTCTCACTTCGTAGAATCATAAGCTTGATTATAGCCGGCAAAGAAGGCAAAGAGAAGAGTTACGAACTTGACAGACAACTTCTGTCCAAATGCGTCATAATGCCGGAAAGCCTAAAGCCTAAAGCCTCTGAAGGAGGAGCCCTATGAAAGTACTGGTTATAATTGGCAGCATTCGGCAAGGCCGAGTTAGCGACAGACTCGGTAAATGGGTAGCTACTGAAGCCAAGGCTCTCGAGGGAGCCGACATAGAACTAGTAGACCTGGCCGATTACGATTTACCGATGTTTGACGAGGCGATCTCTCCTCAATACAACCCTAACCGTAAACCGGTCCCTGAAGTTAAAAAATGGCTTGATGAAATGGCTGAGGGCGATGCGTTCGTACTGGTTACCCCGGAATACAACCGCTCATACCCGGCCGTTTTGAAAAACGCGCTTGATTATATTGACTTCCAGCTTGCAAAGAAACCGGTAGCACTCGTAGCCCATGGTTCAACCGGGGGAGCGCAGGCTGTAGCCCACCTTCGAGGAGTATTGCCTGGACTAAAATCGTTTACCACGCCCACGGCGACATATTTAAGCGATAGAGTAGCCGACGTAATTGATGAGGAGGGCAACTTAAGCGAAGAGGTTAAAGCCCGTCCATATGGGCCCCATCCTTCCCTTCAAGCAACCTTGGGCGAACTTAAATGGTATAGCGATGCCTTGAGTGCAGCGCGCGCCAAAGACAAATAAGCTCTAAGTTAACAATCGACACCCCTGTTTTTTAAGCCGGGGTGTCTTCATATTTAATCAAATAACTGGGGCTATCTTGTATGTGCTGCATCCGAAACTGGAGCTCGCTTAAAGCTTGAACCAATTCTTCCTGGCTGGCGCCCAGTACGTTAAGGGCTACAAACGGCTCATGGACGTCAAGGCCGCAGAAAGCCAATGTCCCATGGTTAATGGGGTGCAAAATCTGGTTAACTGAGGCCCTGTGGCGGCCCTCGGGACGATAATAATCGGCGGGACCACCAGCGGCGGCTATCACCATACTTTGTTTACCGCGCAGTAAACCAGTCTCGTAAATCCGGCCGCCGTCCCAAGTTACGCCCATAGCTAAAACCCGGTCGAACCAGCCTTTTAAAATGGCCGGTACGCTAAACCACCAGATGGGGGTGACAAATAAAATCAGGTCGGCCTGCTTGATTTTCTGAACTTCCGCCATAATGTCCGGCGAAAAGGCCATGTCTAAATTAGCGGCATGTTTTTGTTCCAGCATATAGTTAAAGTGCTTGCCGGAAGTAGTAACAAACTCCCACTTTTGGGCCACGGCGGAAAAGCCCAGGCCATATAAGTCGCTAACTACGACGCCATGGCCTTTAGCGCTCAGCTCCTTTAAGGCAACATTTTTCAAAGAAGCCGTAAAAGACGATGGATCCTGGGCGGCATAAACTATTAGAACATTCAATTAAATACCCACTACTTGCATACAAGTTATTGTAGCTTATGCTTACCTGAGCCGGCAAAGCCTAGACTGCGGCGCCCAAAGGCCTTACTGCCTGATCCTGCAGTTTGAAGATCATTTGGCTGATTTTCCAGCTGCCATTCGTGCTTTTTACCAGGATGTACTCCACCGTTCCGCGAACCGTCCAGGCATATCGCTCGCCGCGGTCCGCCACATAATGAACATTTTCAACAGAAGTCGTAACGCGAGCTCGTTTGGAATTAAGCATTCGCACTCCCAGACGGCGGATGAAATGGCGGGTAGCGTAGAAATAGGCGCCGATTTCCCTGTGCCAGCCGTCTATCAAGCGGTGTTTTGGTATAACTGCCGGCATTTCGCCGCTTAGAGCTTTATTATCTACAAAAGGTTTTTTTACGAAATATTCTTCCAGCCGCTCCCACTGCTTCATGTCTTGGAGCATAGCCACGCTGGTCACTACGTCTTTAATTTGGTCTTTGTCGTTCATGATTCCCCTTTCATTTTTTTGTTCCTGTTTTAGCTAACAGTCTCAATATGAAAAATAGCTGAGAACAGAAAATTGGTGCGGTGAGGATTTTAACTTTTATGCTTAAACCCCACGTCTTCAATTTTAACATGTGCATTGTTACGCATTGCATGGCAATGGGCCCTTTCAGAATTAAAATAGGCCCCCAAAAGGGAGCCCATTTTAATGGCGGAGAGGGAGGGATTTGAACCCTCGATGGAGTTGCCCCCATACCGCCTTTCCAAGACGGCGCACTAGACCACTATGCGACCTCTCCTCACGAGATATTTTAACAGAGAACTGTGCGGGACATTTTTACAACTTAAATTTTTTGTATTGTAATAGTCTACCAGCGTAAACTTAAGAGCAAGAAGACATTCTTCGGTAAATTTTCTCCATTTGCTCGAGGGAATGGATCTTCTTAAACTGCTTTAAACACCACTATGGCCTTAATAGAACTGCGTGAATTATCCAAAATATACGGCTTCGGCGATGCCACAACCTTGGCTCTGGACGAAGTTGTTTTAAGTGTGGAAAAAGGCGAGTTCGTAGCCGTAATGGGACCTTCCGGCAGCGGCAAGACTACGTTGATGAATATTATCGGCCTGCTGGATAAGCCCACTCACGGTGACTATCTGCTGGATGGGCGACACGTCTCACGGCTAAAGTCCAACCAGCAAGCCAAACTGCGCCGCGACCGCATCGGTTTCGTATTCCAATCCTACAACTTATTAAATAGGCTTAATGTGCTGGAAAACGTCGCCCTTCCCCTTGCCTATAAAGGCATGGCCCCTGTGCGGCGAATGCGGCGGGCTAGCGATATATTAGAGCTGGTCGGCATGCGCGAGCGGGAATATTTTATGCCGCGCCAGCTGTCTGGCGGCCAAGCCCAAAGGGCGGCTATCGCCCGGGCTCTCGTCAACAGCCCCAGCATTATCATCGCCGATGAGCCCACGGGCAATCTCGATAGCACCGACAGCCGGGTTGTCATGGAACTGTTGGCCGATGTCCATCGCCGCGGCAATACCATCCTTCTAGTCACCCACAATCCCGAATTGACTCGCTACGCTAACCGGGTGATTTATATGCACGACGGCATGATTGTCGGCGACGAGAAGACTCCGATCGGCCATCTGGCAAAAGGGACCCGCCGCACTTATTATCGCCGGCACAAAACTACGGATGACGACATTATGGCCGGTGTTTCCGCGATGATGAAGCACGTCCCCGGACAGCAACTTACCAGCAAGCTGAAGAGGTCTAAACCTAAAAAAAGAAAAACCACCCGACGGAAGGTAGCCAAGTAATATGTGGAGCGGTAATTTTAAGATGGCCATAGCCAGTCTCCGCCAAAGCAAGTGGCGCAGCATACTGACTATGCTGGGGGTTATCATCGGCGTCAGCTCCGTGGTTACCATCGTCAGCCTGGGGGAAGGTTTAAAGCAGCAACTAGCCGGCCAGGTTAACACTCTGGGCAGCGACGTGCTCACAGTCCGCCCCGGGCGGCTCGTAACGCATAGCCAAGCCGGCACCAGTTTTAATCTGCTGGCCCTGCTGAGTACCAGCACCCTGACGCCGGCCGATATTACATCCTTAACGAAATTACCGTCCGTCAAAGCGGTGGCACCGATTGATTTTGTCACCAGCTCGGCTTCCGGCGACGACGGCACCAAGGACAATATCTTCGTAGCCGGCACCACCCGTCAGATGACAGAGTTTCTGCACCAAAAAATAGCCTATGGTGAATTTTTTCCTGAGGATGATACCGGGCAAGCCGTAGCCGTGGTCGGTCCGGCGGTGGCCCATCAACTCTTCCATGACTCTAACCCTGTCGGCCACACTATTACGATCAACGGGCAGGATTTCATCGTCCATGGGGTATTTGAGCCCTCTGCCAACGGTTTTCTGTCAGTGGCGCAGGGAGATTTAAATTCGGCCGTGTTTATACCTCTGCCGGCCGCTACGGAGCTCTCCGGCGGCAATACTAATATCCTGCAAGTCTTCGTGAGGAGCAGCGGCAATCTTGATAAAACCGTCAGCGACATCTCAAACACCCTCAGTAAAAACCACCGCGGGCAGCAGGATTTTACGGTTCTAAAACAAAAAGAACTGCTGGATATTACCGGTCAACTTTTGAATACGGCCACCGGCTTCATAACTTCTATCGCGGGCATCAGTTTGGTGGTGGGCGGCATTGGTATCATGGACATCATGCTGGTTAGCGTGAGCGAGCGGATGCGCGAAATCGGCATCAGAAAAGCCGTGGGGGCCACCAATCGCCAGATCCTGCGCCAATTCCTAACCGAAGGCTTGGCGTTGACTATTGGCGGTGGCCTCATCGGTATATTGATCTCGCTGGGAATTAACGAACTGCTAAAACTCTACACTTCCTGGAAGCCGGTAATCAGTATCCCTGTGGTGATCCTGGCCGTAGGCGTATCGGTTACCGTGGGGTTGATATTCAGTATCGCGCCGGCTCTAAAAGCCGCCCGCAAAGACCC
>JAQGHE010000024.1 GCA_028288985.1 Candidatus Saccharimonadota bacterium | reverse complement strand
GCAGTACCCCTTTAAGGGAGTTAGGGATGTCATAGCGGCTCATATGCTCATCCACTTCAGCCGTTAACTGATGGGCTCTAGACACAATCCATTGATCCAGAGGATGTGTCAGCTCTTGATAGGGATCTTCAAGTTTACCGTCCCACTCCCAGCCGTCTACCGAGGCATAAAGTGTAAAGAAATCGTACATATTCCAGACCATGTTGAGTTTACGGAGTGTATCAGAGATATCTTTATCTGAAAGGCTTATGTCCTCACCGGCCATCACAGGTGACGCCAAAAGTGTAAAACGCAGTGCGTCAGCGCTGTAGCGGTCCATGATGATATTTGGATCGGTGTAATTACCTAATGACTTGCTAAGTTTCCGGCCGTCATTGCCAGCGATAGTACCGGTAACAATGACGTTTTTAAAGGAGTTCTGGCCGAACAGCCCAACTGACACGGCGTGCAAATAATAGAACCAGGCTCTTACTTGACCCACATATTCGGCAATGAAATCGCCCGGGAAATTCTGTTCAAATTTCTGCTGGTTCTCGAATGGGTAATGGAATTGGGCAAACGGCATGGACCCGGCTTCAAACCAGCTGTCCATCACCTTATCGATGCGTTTGTAGGTAACACCGTCAATCTCAAAAGTAACTTCGTCAATCCATGGCCGGTGGTAATCTTCCAGCTCTACACCGGATAGCTCCTTCAACTGCTCGTAGCTGCCAATCACTTTGATATGCTCTTTGCCATCTTTATCTGTACCCTTCCAGACTGGCATGGCCGTCGCCCAGAAGCGGTCGCGACTCAGGTTCCAATCTGGTGCCTGCAGCAGGTTCTTAGTGAACCTACCGTCTTTAAAATGCTCCGGAAACCAGTTAATATTACTGTTTTCGTCTAGCATTAGCTGGCGTTGATCGCCGATATTCATAAACCAACTGGGATGTGCCCGGTACATTAGCCGGGTACCGCAGCGGTGACAGTGCGGGTAGCTGTGGCGGATATACTCGATCTTCCACACGTCGCCGCGTTCATGCAGCTCTTTGGCGATAAGCTTATTAACATCCCAGACAAGCTGGCCTTTCCAATCGCCCGAGGTATATAAGCCATTATCATCAACTACGCTCACGACTGGAAAATCTTTCTCACGGGCTAGTTCATAATCTTCCTCGCCGTATGCCGGGGCTAAGTGAACTATTCCTGTTCCATTATCAAGTGTTACGTACGGAGCAGCCCATACCTTATGGGCACTAGGGCCCCTATCTTCAAATAGCGGCTCATAAGTTTTGCCTACCAGTTCGCTGCCTTTAAAAGTACGGCCAACCGTATAATCCAGAACCTGGTGTTTCTCATCCGTTAAGACTGCGTCTAGCAGCTCTTTGGCGATGATAAATTTGTGTCCCTCTACTGCAACTTCGGCATACTCTAACTCTTCATTAACGGCAACGGCGGTATTAGCCGGCAGGGTCCAAGGGGTAGTGGTCCAAGCCAACAGATATACGTCTTCACCCTTTAGTTTAAACTTCACATATACGGACGGATCGGTAACATCCTGGTAGGAATTATCCATGGCTACCTCGGCTTTAGAGATAGGCGTAGCGTCGCGCGTGCAGTAAAGCAGTACTTTTTCCCCTTCATAGATCTTCCCGGCATCATAGAGCTTAGAAAAGGCCCACCAGACCGACTCCATGTAAGGCTTATCCATAGTTTTATAGGCGCCCTTAAAATCTACCCAGCGGCCAATTCGGGCTATAGTTTCTTCCCACTCATTGCCTGTCTGGACCATATTCTCTCGGCAAGTCTTGATATATTCTTCCAGGCTGATCTTAGTACCTATATCCCGCTTGTCTTTTATGCCCAGTTTTTTCTCGGTAAATACCTCGGCTGGAAGGCCGTGGCAGTCCCAGCCCCAAACGCGCTCTACCCGCTTGCCCTTCATAGTGAAGTAACGGGGTACGGCATCCTTAACTATGCTGGAAAGCAAGGTCCCGTAGTGTGGGACACCGGTGATAAAAGGCGGCCCATCATAAAAAACATAGCTATCGGCAGCCGGACGCATCTCAACCGACTTTTCAAAAATGTTATTTTCCCGCCAGTACTTAATCAAGTCCTTCTCGTACTCGATGGGTTGTCGCCTATCTTGGTTGAATTTCACTTTTTTGCTCCTTAAAATAAAAATACCTCTAAAGGATATCCTGGAGCCCTACCGGGCGGTACCATCCAGATTCCTTTGAGGTCTAATAGCTCTCAAAAGCACTTATTTTAGCTGTTACGGGCTTCCCGTCAGGTTCTACTCGTTTTAAAACTTTCTTCCTGCTGCATCGCGGTTGATGGCCGCTTAACGCTTTTGATAAGCGTATGCTTTCCCTTGCTTTACAGATTAATTTTAGCTAAAAAAAGTAAAACTGACAACTAATAGGCCAGCGCATATGCATCGAGGTCCTGCATTAGGGGCAGTTGCTGCTCCTGCCACATCTGCTGCAGGCTGCCATCGCGGCTGATTGCCAAAATCGCCGGGTATGAATAAACGCCGTAAAGTCTGGCCATATCATCGCCTTCGCGGGTATCCAGACTGATCAACTCCGGCGCGACATTAGGGTGCCGCATTTTATATTCGCGCACATAGTCCAGAACCTTGCCTTCTGCTTCCGTCTTTGGCCGATAAAGAAATACCACTCGCATAAGCACTATTGTAGCAAACCTGAGTCTCTCCCCTTCGCTACGAATGCAGTGTTAGCCAAAAGTCTGAAGATGATATGCAAGGAAAAAGCGAGCAACTCCAGCGAGGTGTATTTAACATACTCCGAGCGAGTAGCGCGGATTTTGACGCCGCAGATCGCTTCAGACTTTTTGGCTAGGAGCAGCCGGTGGTGGAGCCGCAGGCAGTGCAGACATAGCAGCTGCCGGCCCTCTGCGTCATATTGCCGCAGTTAAAGCACATAGGGGCTTCCTCTTTTTTCTTAACTTCGAAAGGCTTGCCAGAAGGCGCTTCAGCCTTTTGAGACAGCTGCGAACTACTCATAGCCGTGCTGGCCGTAGCTACTATCTCTTGGGGTTCTGGGGTCTCTATCTGAACCTGATCATCCAGCAGATTTATCTGGTTAACCGGCATGTCGTCGATATAAGCCAGACCGACTTCCAGCTGATCATCAAAGCTAAGGTAAGTCTTACCTAATCTGCGGAAGATGTAGTCGATGATGGAGCTAGCGGTACGGATCTCCGGATCGTCGGTAATACCCGATGGAGCAAAGCTGGTGCTGGTGAAGTTGCGCACATATTGCTTGAGCGGAACCCCAAACTGCAGACCGTAACTAACAGATACGGCAAAGGCATCCATGACACCCCTAAGGGTCGAGCCCATCTTGGCAGTGCTAACAAATAGCTCGCCCGGAGTACCATCTTCGTACTCGCCGACCGTCATGTAGCATCGGCTGTCGGCAATCGTGAACTTAAAGGTCTTGGAGTTGCGGATCTTAGGCAGCTGGCGTCGGACGGCACCCTTTAATATCACTGATTCATGAACGGCTTCTATGACTTCGGTTGGGGTGATGGCCGTATGGGCGGCTACTGCCTCGGGGGCCGCAGACCCTTCTTTCTTGGCCATCGATAACGGCTGGGCTACTTTACAGTTGTCGCGGTAGATGGCGACGGCTTTAAGCCCCATCTTCCAGGCATCCAGGTGAAGTTGTTCAATGTCCTCCACGCTGGCCTCTTCGGGCATATTAACAGTCTTACTTATAGCGCCTGACAGGAAGGGTTGTACCGCAGCCATCATCTTCACGTGGCCTAGGTAATGAATTGCGTTGTCGCCCATGCTGCAAGCAAAGACGTTCAGGTGTTCTTCTTTTAGGTGAGGGGCGCCGATGATAGTTTTTTCGGTGTCGATGTAGGCCACTATGTCGTCCGTTTGAGCTTTGGTGTAACCAAGAGCGCGCAAGGCCCTAGGAACAGTTTGGTTGACGATACTCATCGTCCCGCCGCCTACCAGTTTTTTAACCTTAACAAGGCCCAAGTCCGGTTCAATTCCGGTAGTGTCACAGTCCATCATAAGACCGATAGTGCCGGTAGGTGCCAGCACTGTGGCTTGAGAGTTACGTACGCCAAAAGCCTCCGCCAGCTCTACGGCTTCGTCCCAGGCGCTGGCCGCCGCCGAAAGTAATTCCTCGCTGACTGCGGAGGCATCTATTTTATCGACTTCAGCGCGGTGCATTTTAAGTACTTTATTCATACCTTCGCGGTCTTTGTTATAGCCGGCAAAAGGGCCGACTTTCTTAGCCAGGCGGGCGCTGGTGGCGTAAGCCATACCAGTCATTAAAGCCGTAACGGCGGCGGCCTGCGCGCGGCCTTCGTCAGAATCATATGGTAAGCCCTGAGCCATCAGCATGGCACCCAGGTTGGCATAACCCAGCCCCAGTTCGCGGTAAGCGCGGGCATTCTTGCCGATATTTTTGGTTGGATATTCGCTGTAGCCTACCAGTATTTCCTGAGCCGTAAACATTATTTCTACGGTGTGCTTGAAGGCTCCGATATCGAAACTAAAGTCGTCATTTAAGTATCTAAGTAAGTTTATGGAGGCCAAGTTACAAGCCGAATCATCAAGGTGCATGTATTCGCTACAGGGGTTGCTAGCGTTGATGCGGCCGGCGTTAGGCGCAGTGTGCCACTTGTTGATAGTGGTATCAAACTGCAGCCCCGGGTCGGCGCACTCCCATGCGGCTTCGGCAATTTGGCGCCAAATGTCGCGGGCACGTACGGTCTCTACCACACGGTCGTCGGTAACGGCATGAAGGTCCCAGTCAGCGTCATTCTCAACCGCTTCCATGAAATCATCGGTAATACGTACGGAGTTATTAGCGTTCTGATACTGAACACTAAAGCTGTCTTTGCCGTCCAGGGTCATATCAAAACCAGCTTGCTCCAGCACGCGGGCTTTGCGTTCTTCGATGGCCTTGCACCAAACGAATTCTTGAACGTCAGGATGGTCGACATTCAAAATAACCATCTTGGCAGCCCGTCGGGTCTTGCCGCCGCTTTTAATAGCGCCGGCGGAAGCATCTGCGCCACGCATAAAGGACAACGGTCCGGAAGCCGTACCGGCACTCTTGCCGAGACGTTCCTTGGAACTGCGCAGCGTGCTGACATTGATACCGGATCCGGAGCCGCCCTTGAAGATCATGCCTTCTTCTGCGTACCAGTTAAGAATAGCCGGCATGGTGTCTTCTACAGCCAGGATGAAACAGGCGCTGGCCTGCTGGCTGCGCTCTGGGACTCCAATATTGAACCAGACGGGTGAGTTAAAAGAGGCGCGCTGGGTAGCTAGAATAAATTTGAGTTCCTCACGAAAGTCATCGGCTTCAACTTCAGAGACAAAGTAACCTTCTTGCAAGCCGTGGCGGGCAATGGTGTCAGCTACGCGGTCAATCAGGTGTTTGAGGGAAGATTCACGGCCTTTGGCACCAGGGGTACCGGTGAAATATTTCTGGGCGACTATATTAATGGCGTTCAAGCTCCAGCCTTCTGGAAATTCTACGTCGTTCTGCTCAAAGACAGCTTTGCCCGTGCCCGGGTTGGCGATCAGGGAGTCTCGTTTGACCCACTTCAAGCTGTCATACGCCTTGGTTTTTGCGGGCGTATAGAGCCGTTTTACTTTGATATTTGTAGCTTGCGCCATGATAACTACCCCTCGTTTTTTTAGTTGTTAGTTTATTTTTTGTAGTTTTTGTTTAGAGCTAGCCAGTTAGTGCTTGGTCTCTCAAAAAGCACCACCCTTTTTGCTCCTCTAGACTATCCTCATGATAACTCCAAGAATGGCCTAAAGCAACATGTTAACTTGTCGATTTTTTCTATTTGGTTTTTATTTTCCAGCTGAGGTTTTAGAGGCGGGTTTTTCAGTCTCGCCCCGGTTTTCGCGGATGCGCGACAATTCTTTTTCAAAGCTAGTGATATCTTTGAAATTTCGATAAACACTGGCAAAACGGACGTACGCAACCTCGCTAAGCTTCGGCAGGCCTTCCATTATCATTTCGCCTATGTCTGTGGAGGATATTTCCGGTTCGCCGCGCTCATACAGAGCCCTTTCCACCTGCGCTACAAAGCTTTCCAGCTGCAGGTTGGTAACCGGAGTTTTCTCGCAAGCGTGCTGCAACCCTGCCAGTAGTTTTTCGCGACTAAATAACTGACGGGTACCATTACGCTTGACTACCACCAAACTTGGCCGCTCCAGGCGCTCATAAGTCGTGAATCTGTGGCCGCATTTCAGACATTCTCGGCGGCGTCTAATAGCTTCGCCGTCTGCGACATCGCGTGACTCTATAACCTTGTTTTCGCATGAACCGCAATGGTGGCATTTCATGTGTATTTTACCTCTATTCTCAAACTGTTATTTAAGGTGCCATCACTACATGTAGTGTTAGTGACTATTATATTAACCCCACCCATGGTGCTTGTGCAAGTATTTTTTGCTGTATTAATCACAAAGTGAAAAGTTTGGTTTTATTACTTCTTTAATTTCTTGGATTTTTGAGCAGGCTCATCTTTTTTGCCGGCTTTTTCTTCAGTTTCGTCATCGGACTGCTCATCTTCGTCTTCGACAATGGCCGGATCCTGGTCCTGGCTACCGCGCCTGGCTGTAAAACGGCGCAGGAATGACGGTTTTTCCAGTTCCTCGTCGCGGTCTTCGGCTTTGTCTTTATCTTCCTCGCCTAGAGCCCAGATGTTCGGGGCGTCGTCATCCTTATGAAAATCATGGACATCAGAGGCTTCTTCCGGCTCTTTTAATTCCATGTCTAGTCCGGCCATCGTTTCCTCATCAACCTGCTGGTCGGGGGTAAAGGAGCTTTGGCGCGAGCCCACCCTGCGCATAAGGTCGGCCGCTTTAGCGTCACGGGTGGCGAAATAGGCGTCATCAAAACCGGTAGCAACAACTGTCACGATGACCTCACCTTCCAGATCAGGGTTAATAGTGGCTCCGAAAATGATATTAGCTTCGTGATCGGCAGCGCCCGTGATGGTCTCGGCCACTGTATTGATTTCATGCATGCTCATATCCAGACCGCCGATGACGTTGAAGAGAATGCCACGGGCTCCATCAATGGAAACTTCCAGCAGCGGAGAGCTGATAGCCTGCTGTGCGGCGTCAACGGCTCTATTTTCACCGCTAGCTCGGCCAATACCCATTAATGCTGAACCGGCATTGCTCATGACGGTCTTAACGTCTGCGAAGTCAAGATTGACCAGACCGTGGACAGTTATAAGATCCGAGATACCCTGAACGCCCTGGCGCAGCACATCGTCGGCCACTTTGAAGGCTTCAAGCAAAGGCGTACGGCGGTCAATCGTCTGTAGTAGTTTATCGTTAGGAATAGTGATTAACGTATCTACCTGAGAGCGTAGTTTTTCGATCGCCATTTCGGCGTTGCGGCGGCGCTTTTCGCCCTCAAAAGCAAACGGCTTGGTAGCAAAGCCCACAACCAGCGCGCCGCTTTCCTTAGCCAGTTTAGCGACGACGTGTCCCGCGCCGCTGCCGGTTCCGCCGCCGGCTCCAAAGGTTACAAAGACCATGTCGGCACCGGCTACAACTGACTTAATATCATCAACCGATTCCGTGGCAGCACGCTCGCCCATCTCCGGATCCGCGCCGGCTCCCAGGCCCCTGGTAGTTTCACTGCCGATATGAACTTTCTGAGCGGCTTTACTATGATGCAGGGCTTGGGCGTCAGTATTAATCGCTATAAAATCTACCCCCGATACCCCGGCTTCTACCATGCGGTTAATAGCCGCACCCCCGGCTCCACCTACTCCTATTACTTTAATACGGGCGAAAGTTTCAATTGCAGGGTCTACCTGGGGCATAAGTTCTCCACTTCTTAGAATTAGCTATGTCTATTATAAGCAATTCTGACTTTTGAATGCAATTAATACTCAGGGCAATTTTGTGGAAGCGGCTGCGAGTACAATATGGATGCTTGCCCGCCTACTGGCCCCGGCTATTTTTTTAAGCGGTTAAAAAGAGTGTTCAAGCTGGTATTTACCGACTTGAGGATGCCGGGCTCAAAATCCACCATCCCCTCCCCGCTTGAAGGACCAAGATACATATCAAGCAGCATCAAACCTACGGCCGGCGCGAAGCGGTTTTCGTCCAGACCGTCTACCACGCGGGTGATGTGCTTCCAGCCGCCGATGCGCGCCGGCAGCTCCAAAGTGTCTTTGGCAAGATCCACCAGTCCCGGCAGCTTGGAGGTCCCGCCGGTCATCACCACTCCGCCGGGAAGTTTGCGTGAGCGGTGAATCTTCTTAAATTCTTTATCGACATATTCTAAAAGTTCTTCTACCCTAGCGGCGGCGATCATGCGTATCATTTGGCGGTCAAAGTGGAGTTCCTCGCCGCTGCGTACAAAGCTGGTTTCGCCGCTGGCGGATTTAGCAAGGCTGGCGTGCTTTAACTTAACCAGTTCGGCAATGTCCAGCTCGGTCCTGAGGCCGATAGCCAGGTCATTAGTTATATGGTTACCGCCCATAGGTATTACGGCCACGTGCTCAACTTCGCCGTCTTCTATGACCACCAGGTTGGTAGTGGCCGCACCAATATCCAAAACGGCTACGCCGGATTCTTTCTGCTTGCGATCCAGCAGCGCCTCGGCTGCCGCCAGACTGGTAATGGTGTGGTGAGTGGGCCGAATCTCTGCTTTCTCTAAGGCCTGATCCAAACCTCTAAGTGCCGGGGTGCTGGAAAGCACCATATGGGTATCAACTTCTAGGCGAACACCTTGCATACCAACGGGGTCCTTGATATTTTCTTGTCCATCTAGGCGGTAATTCTTGGCAAAAACCTGGATTATATCCTTGTTGGGGGGAAGCTGGACGATAGTCGCGGCTTCTTCTACTCGGGCTCGGTCTTCCTGGGAGATGTGGCGGTCCGGCGAGCTAATGGCGATAACTCCTTTGGAGTTGATACCCTCTACGTGGGAGCCGTTAATGTTAACCGTAGCCTTATTTATCTCCCGGCCACTCATTCTCTCCGCTTCGGATACGGCTTTGATAATGGCTTCAGCCACTTCGTCTACATGGGCTACGTTTCCTTTGCGCATACCGGTGTTCTCGGCCTCGGAAAAGCCGATGATGCTTGGTGTCGCGGCATCCGATGCCAGCTCTCCCACTACGCAGCGCACGCCGGTGGTTCCGATATCCAGTCCTATAAAGTACGAGAGTTTTTGTTCATTCATTATTTATGTTTTATATTATACGTCTTTCCCGCAGTATACCGCTAGAGGTTACCCCTGACAAGCTTAGCGGTTATGGCAAGGTTAGGATTTCGGCGCCGTCTTCGGTGATAAGCACAGTGTGCTCAAAATGCGCTGAAAGTGAGCCGTCGTGGGTGGCTACGGTCCAACCGTCAGCCAAAAAGTCTACATGCCAGTCGCCAAGCGTCGCCATCGGCTCGATGGCGATAGTCATACCGCTCATAAGGGTTGGTCCCGTACCGGCTACACCGTAATTGGGGACGTTAGGATCTTCATGAACACCATAGCCTACGCCGTGACCCACCAGATCCCGGACAATGCCCAGTTTATGCTTGTCTAGCACGTCTTGGACAGCCGCGGCGATATCACCTACCCTGGTGCCGTCGCCTTTGATAGCGGCAATTCCGGCATCAAGCGATGCCTTGCTGGCAGATAATAGGCGCTGCACATCGGCAGATGGCTTGGCATCGCCGGCAACAACCGTCAGAGCGGAGTCTACAACCATCCCTTTATTGGCTACCGTCAGGTCGAGTTTGACCACATCGCCTTCTTTGAACGGCGTGGCGGTAGGGACACCGTGGACGATACCGTCATTGACAGAGATACAAATAACGTCCGGGTAGCCCTCGTAGCCCAGCAGTATGGGTTGAAGGTCGGCTTTTTTAACCTCGGCGGCGGCGATGGCGGCAATATCCTTACCGGACACCCCCGGCTTAACTTCACCAGCTAACTTATTGAGGATCAGTGCCAGTTTCTGACCACCTACTCTCATCAGCTCAATCTCGGCTTCAGTCTTAGGTTTCATAGATTAAACCCCCAGAGCTTCGTCTATTTTAAGTTCAACCTCTTTAATGGAATCGTCGGCTTCGATGTCGAAAACCGGCATTCCCTCACTTCTCAAATAATCCAGGATCGGCAATATAGTCTGTTCGTAGTCCGAAAGGCGACGGGCAATAGCCGGTTCAGTATCGTCCTTCCTTGATCGGTGCATCAAGCGTTCCAGTGCTATTTCTTTGTGGGCTACCAGGTGAATTATGCCAGTCATCTTGATCTTTCCGTTTCTGACATTGTCCACCAGCCACTCCGCCTGCTTCAGACTTCTAGGAAAGCCGTCGAACACAAATTCCGTGCCATCAACGTGCATTTTTTCGAATTCTTCTGCTAGAAAAGCCAGTGTAACTTCATCGCGGATCAGTTTGCCGCTTAGCATATCCTCTCTAGCAGGTCCGGTAAGTTTTTTGCGGTGCAAATCGCCGCTGGACTCCCAAATACAGCCTATCCGCTCCGCCAACAGCTTGCCCTGAGTACTCTTTCCGGAGCCGGCCATGCCTAAGATATTTATCATTTTGAGCTTTGTTCCAGGCTTTGTTTGACTAACCGGGCTATGACAGAACCGTCAGCAGCTGCGCCAACCCGGGCTTTGACGGCACCAATAATTCTTCCCATATCACTAGCTGAGAGTGATTCTGTCTTGGAAAGTTCTTCTTTAATAATTTCTTGCAGCTCTTCTTCGCTCATTTGAGATGGCAAGTAGGCATCTATTATGGCTTTTTCGGATAATTCACGGGCCGAGCGCTCCTGCTCGCCTGCATTCTTGTATAAATCGGCCGCCTCCTGCCTTTTCTTGGACTCCCGAGCCGCTATAACTTGGAGCTGCTCATCACTAAACGCATCAGGCTTAATGGATTTGTTGCCGGCTTCATATTGAATAGCGCTTTTTAAAGTTTTTAGAGTCTCTACCTTGTCTTTATCACCAGCTAAGAGGGCGGTTTTTAAATCCCGCTCAATTTGGTCCAGCATTTGCTTTCCTAGCGTCCAAGCCTAAGTTTCTTGACTTTGGTTATTTTGCGCTGCCGGCGCACTATAGCTTTCTGGCGTCTTTCCAGTTTGCTCATAGGTTTCTCGAAGTATTGGTTCTGCTTAGCTTCGGCAAGCACGCCGGATTGCTGCACTTTACGATTAAAGCGGCGTAGCAGGTTCTCGGTGGATTCTTTAGCGTCTTTTCTTGTAACTTGTATCATCGATGAGTATTCTATATTAACAGAGGTAAAACTTCAACCCTATAATTGCTGACTTGAACGTTTTTGATTGGCGCGCTGTGATTTTAAGACAATGCTTTGAAGTTCTTTAAAAATTGGGAAGTGCTTGTTGGTGTAGTAAATCTTGGTGTTGCCTTGGCGTTCAGAAATAAGGAAACCGATTTTTTCCAGACGCTTTAACTCGCGCTGGATGTTGCCGGCGTCTTCTTTAATCAGCTTGGCGAGACCACGTACGTGAGTTTTGAAATCGGGGTATTTAGCATAGACCACGATTATTTTTCTCCTAACCCTCGACGTAATGAAAGTATCTAACATAAGCACCTTTATTGTTATTCACACAACGTAAAGTATAGCGCAAGTGGTGCAAACTTTGCAACACCCTCGGACCTATGTTTACGGTATACAATGAGTGAAATGCATTATTACGAAATCTGGGTAGCAGACGGCCGCTACCACGGAAGCACTCCCCTTACCTACTCTTATCCGGAGCAGCTAAAGCCTATGAGTGTGGTCTCGGTCCCTTTGCGCAGTTCGCTGGTCACCGGTTTTATATTGAGCGAGGTTAGCAAGCCGGCATTCGCCGTCAAGGATATCCGTGCCGTATTAAGTGATAAAACGCTGCCTGCTCACTGCCTGGAACTAGCCCAGTGGCTTAAGGACTACTATCAGTGCACCTACGGCGAAGCTTTGAGACAATTTGCCCCGTCCATAGCTTCCATCAGACGGAGTGTACCTGCTCCAGCTGAGGAGTCTCAGCAGGATCTGCGCTTTGATGACCCCCTTACCGCAGAACAGATGGCCGCTATAGAGGCCATCAACATCTGCAAGAGCGCCACAGTCCTACTTCACGGCGATACCGGCAGCGGTAAAACAAGAGTCTACTTGGAGCTGGCCGCAAAAGTCATAAAAGAGGGACGGTCCGTAATTATCCTTACCCCCGAAATTGCCCTGACTACGCAGCTAAAGCTGGCTGTAAACCAAAAGCTATCCGCCCCCTCTTTTGTCCTGCACTCCGAGCTGACGCAGGCAAAAAGAAAGAAAACCTGGTTCGAGATACTGGAGTCGAAGGAACCTGTGATCGTTGTAGGACCTCGCTCGGCCTTGTTCTCACCTGTCCAGCGTCTGGGGTTGATCGTGGTAGACGAAGCCCACGAGCCCGCCTATAAGCAGGAACAGTCCCCTAAGTACCATGCTTCCCGGGCTGCCAGCCAGCTGGGAGCGATAACGTCCTCTAAAGTTATTTTAGGAAGCGCCACGCCATCGGTAACTGATTATTACCTGGCTTCCGCGCACGGAGCCATAGTGAGAATGAAACTGCAGGCCAAAAATAGCCGACTAGCCCAGGTTAAATCAGAAGTGGTGGACCTGCGCGATAAAGCTAATTTTACTAAGAACCGCTACCTCTCTAACACACTCATTACCGAGGTTAACACTGCCCTGGGCAAAGGGCAGCAATCCTTGATTTATTTCAATCGCCGCGGTTCCGCGCGTCTAATCCTGTGCGATAAATGCGGCTGGCAGATGCTTTGTCCCAACTGCGACATTCCGCTGGTTTATCATGGGGATCATCATGAGGCCCGCTGCCATATCTGCGGGTTTAGCGATACCCCGCCAGGGGCTTGCCCGTCCTGCAATAATCCGGACATCATCTATAAGAGTATCGGTACTAAAACGCTGGTAAGCCTGGTCCAATCCCTGTTTCCCCAGGCCCGTGTGAAGCGTTTCGACAGCGATAATGAAAGCGGAGAAAAGCTTAACGATGCCTACTCGGAGCTTCACAGCGGCGGCGTTGATATCCTTGTCGGCACCCAACTGATAGCTAAAGGGCTGGACCTGCCTAAACTGGGCCTGGTTGGGATAGTCTCGGCGGAAACCTCCTTAACACTACCCGATTTTACAGCCGAAGAAAGAACCTTCCAGCTTTTGTACCAGGTTATAGGGCGCGTCGGGCGGCATGGACCCGGCAAAGTAGTAGTCCAGAGTTTTGAGCCGCAAAGTGCAATCATTACTACTGCCGCGGCCAGAGATTATTCTTCCTTTTACGAGCAAATACTAAAAGAGCGCCGCGACTACCGGTTCCCGCCATTCAGCTACCTGATGAAGCTTGTCTGCCGCCGTGCAACACCTGCCGGCGCCGAGAAAGCGGCACACAATCTGAAAAAAGAACTGCAGGAAGCGGGCCTGCCCGTCGAGATTATTGGTCCCTCGCAGAATTTTTATGCGCGCCGCGGAAAATATTATTACTATCAGCTGGTGGTTAAGGCTAAAGACCGGAAACATCTGGTTCATTTAGCAGGCTTGGTGCCGGCCGGCTGGTCGGTAGATTTAGACCCTTTGGACTTGCTTTAGAGCACTGTTCTGTTTTGGAATATAACAGAGGTAGTTTATACTTGGACATTAGTTATGTCCGCCAAAGATCAGATTATTGCCCTGCCCAATCCGCACCTTAGAGGTAAATCTAAGCGTGTTAAGGTAATAAACGACGAAATAAAGAAGTTAATGCAGGAAATGCAAAAGGCTACCATTGATTGGGAAGATAGCCGGGAGCACGAAGTCGGCGTGGCATTGGCGGCTATCCAGCTGGATAAACCTTACAAAATAATCGTAGTTCGTAATAATTTTGACAACAAAGAAGACAAGAGTTTCAGCATATTTATCAACCCGGAGATCGTAAAGCTGGAGGGAGAAGTAGAGGAAGATTATGAGGGCTGTCTGAGCGTCCGGGACATCTACGGCAAAGTTCCCCGCCACTCCAAGGTTAGGGTCCGGGCTATGGATGAACAGGGCCGCGAGGTGCGCATTAAAGCCGAGGGATTTTTGGCGCGCGTCTTTCAGCACGAAATAGATCACACTAATGGTCTGGTATTTGTAGACCACATAAAAGACAAACCCGAGGCTTTTTTTGAGCTGACAGCCGACGGCAAGTTAGAAAGTATGCCTTATGAACAAGTTGAAAAAGCTGGTATTTTTCGGGACTGAGGACTTTAGCACCCCTTCGCTTCAAGCATTGCTAGGTAGCGGATGGGAGGTGGCAGCCGTGGTCACCAAACCGGACCGGCCGGCTGGCCGCGGTCGGCACACTAAAATTCCGGCCGTCAAAGCAGTGGCTACAGATCACGGCATCAAGGTATTGCAGCCGGAAAAGGTGGAAGAAGTCCAGGATGAGCTTAAAACCATATCAGCCGAAATAGGCGTACTAGTGGCTTACGGCAAGATAATCCCGGCGGATATAATTGATCTTTTCCCGGCAGGCATCATTAACGTCCACCCTTCTCTGCTGCCCAAATACAGGGGTCCTTCACCGATTGAGACGGCTATTTTGAGCGGAGACAGCCAAACGGGTGTCAGCTTGATGCAGTTGGCCCCGAAGATGGATGCCGGACCGGTGTACAGACAGTTTACGCTGCCCCTAAGCGGTAAGGAGACCAAAACTGAACTGTATGCCCGGTTGGCGGACATTGGCGCTAAGATGCTCGTTGAGGACCTGGAAAATATTATTGGGGGCAAGAGCCAGCCGGCTCCTCAGGACGACTCAAAGGCCACTTACACAACGATGCTCACCAAAAGTGACGGCAAAATCAGCGAAGAAGAATCAGCAGAATTTATTGAACGCAAAGTCCGCGCTTACCAGGGCTTTCCAAAGACCAGCATTAAATTGATGGATAAATATGAGGTGGTCGTAACTAAGGCCAGGGTAGCTTCTTCCTCAGAAGATGGTGATTTAGTTATCAAGGCCAAAGGCGGCTTTATTGTGATTGAGGAACTCATAGCCCCCAGTGGGCGCTTGGTGTCAGGCGCTGAGTTTTTAAGAGGTTATAGGGCTTAAGCAGCGGCTTGTCCGTCGGCTGGCGGCGGGGGTTGCTCGGACGCTGTGGCTTCCATGATAGCCGGGGCTTGGGATTTAATTTCTTCTTTAAGCTTATTTAGTTCTTCGGCTACAGTGTCTTTATAATTGGGGAAGTTAGTTTCCAGCCAGCGCAGGGCTCCCTCTTCGTCATTTCTATCTATAAAAGCTTCAAATTCATCCAATTGGGCGTCCGTCATTTTCTCGGCCAAGCGCATACCGACTCTAAGCTCCAGAGTTTCGTAGATATGGGCCAGCATCTTATTCTTCTCTTCAGCCGGCAAATCTCCCAGGCCAAGTTCTTTCAGTAGATTGTCGTCAAGTTGGAACATTATCACCCCCTATTTTGTTTTATTCTACACTTTTACTCTTCTTTGGAAAATCCTCTATGAGATTAGCTTCGATCTTAAATATTCTTCAACTTCTCGTGGAAAGACAGCCTGGCCGGGATTACTTATACCTACATCGCCTTGTGCGCGAATGTAAGTATCCGGACTCTTCCCTATGGAGTCAATTAGGTTCTGACCGAAGTGTTCTCTCATATCCTGATACACTCTCCATGCTTTGTCACCGCTAACATTGCCGTAGCCATGAGCAGTAGCATAGTCTTGGATCTCGTTAGTGAGGCCATGACCCTGTTCGACATTGAAGTGTGTGCCCAGCGCTCCATGCTTGAGTTCTTGGGCGTGTTCATGGGCGTGTCTACCCATCCCTGATTTAGGTATACCATGCCTATTTTCAAGTAATGGTTCGACGATATATTCCCAAGCTGCGGCGCCTACTATTAAAGCGCCCACTGCCAACCCCAGCCGTCCTCGGCGACCACCTCTCTCTATTATTTTAACGTCTTCTTTGTTCCGAGTTTTCAATAGCCATGCTATTACTGGCCCACCGGCTGCATAGACCTTGACTCTCTGCCATCGACTCATCTTCTTCCTTGGATCTTCCTCGGGGCCTTTGGGGCCTTTCGGTTCCTCTGGCTCGTCCTCTACGTCGCCAACCTCATGCCACATCATGAAAACTTCATAAGGCTCATCTACATCCGGCTGACCTTCTTTTTTAGCTGTTATTCGGGTAGTGCCGTCTTTGGCCTCATATATTGCAGATATATACCAATCATCCTCATAGCTATTCCCTACCTTGACGGCCACGTGCTCGCTGACAAACGGTTCCCAGGAGTACTCATACCCATCATCTTCGTAAGTGGTAACTTTATCATTCCATTTCCTTAGGTCTTTAACTTTAAACCTACGTTTATCTCCTTGGAGGTTTCCTTGGGCATTGATAAGCATGATTGACCAATCTCCATCCTCATCTTTTTGCGGCTCGGACTCATCAACTACATAGTCCCGCCACTTACCAGCAAGGCGCGCTCTTACCTTAGAGCCTTTAGGAAATTCCTTTGCTATACTTTCTGCCGTATCTTCCGATTCCTTGGCTTTTTCATCGCCTTTAACGCCGCTCTTTAGATCTTCTAGCTCTTTTTTCAGTTTTGCATTCTCTTTTCTCAGGTCTTCGTTCTCTTTTACCAGCGCATCCAGCCTCTCATTCATTTTTGCCATTTGCTCTTCTAGAGCTGTCAACTTGGCGTTAAGCGCTTCGTTTTGGGCAAAGGTTAGCTCCTCGGCAGGAACCATGTTGTGGGTCTCACCTTTTTCATCTATAACTTTGTAAAAATCCCCGTCCTTATGCTTACCTTCTACTATGGCCAGCTGAACTCCATCGTTCCTAGATCTCCAGATCGCCTTCTGAGGATAGTCAACTGCTTCCAAGTCATCATCTTTTTCAGCAGACTCGGTTTTGGGGGAAGCCGGAATTTCGGCAGCAGCGTTTTCGAGATTGTTAAGTACCAGCTGGTTAGCTGGTAGGCCCGTGTCTGATCCTTCCACTTTGTAATAAACAATACCTTCGTTTAGGCCGGCGAAGCCGACTAAAGTAACCGGTTCATAATGATCACCGTTCTTCCAAAGAGCCCTTTGAGGAAAGCCTTGCTTTTGAGCCTCTTCTTTTTTCCTCTTTTGCTCTTCAAATTTCTCAGCTTGAATCCCCGTTGAATATGCGCCGGGCTCTAAAGGAGAATGGTCGACTGACTTTATAAGATCCTCCTCCTTCAGGGGTTTAAAGGGTGCATCCTGATTTTCTCTGCTGAAAATACGGGGATTACCTTTTGTATCTATAGTTAACTTAAACCCCGCCAGTCGCGGATCTGTGTTGGTTGAGGTACTTGGGGCTCTTTCGCTCATAAAAATATTCCTGATTTTTTTGTTTTGGTTACTTCTACCAAAACATTAGCACTTTGGCGTCGTAACCACAACAAATTTAACAATAGTTATCCACAGATACTATAGTACATTTTCAAGAATTTGTCAGTTTGAATTAAAGAGTGCGGGTTTTGGTTTCACGGCTATAAAGTTCCAGCCGATCATTCTCTTGGACTTCTACACGCGTGGCACTTTTGAAACTTAGGCCGCACATCTCACCCTGAAGGACTTCTTTGACTTCTTGCGGACCGCGTTTAAGGTTGATAACTTCCAGGTCTTCAGCCAGAAGCTGATCGCCCCTATACAGTCTCGCCAATGATGGAACGACCAGGCGGCCTTTTGTTACTTCCCCGCCACAGATAACCTCGGTTTTTGTAATCTTAAACACCCCTTTAACCGTCAGTTCGCCGGCCTCTTCCACCACCACTTCAGGGGCCAGTCGCTGCTGCAGTTCGTTCTTAACATCATCTATCAGTTCATAAATTACCGTATATAGCCGTATTGAAACCTGATCACGCAGAGCAAGCCGTTTAACATTGGTGGGCATGGTGACATGAAAACCATAGATTATGGCGTTACTGGTTGCGGCGGTGTGAACATCACTTTCGTTAATAACACCCACGCCAGAGCTGACTATCCGGACGGCCACTTCATCCGTGCCCAGGGTTTTAAGACTGTCAATTACGGATGTCAGGGAACCTTGTACGTCGGCTTTAACTACAATATTGAACTCTGTCAGCTGATTGCTGCGGCTGATAATCCTAAGCAGTTCGCTGCTGGTCGTAGCCGATGAAGAACCCTCTGATTTGCGAGCTGTGCTGGTTTTTGAGGCGATTTCTTTGGCTGCTTTCTCTGTTTTTTGCACGAAGAATTCGTCGCCAAAATCCGGCAAGGCCTTCAGGCCGGTAATAACTACGGGCGTAGAAGGGCCGGCGCTTTTGATCGATTCTCCGGCTGTGGACTCC
>JAQGHE010000014.1 GCA_028288985.1 Candidatus Saccharimonadota bacterium | reverse complement strand
GATAAAATCCGGAGCCAAAACCTTAAGCTACGAACGCAGTAAATGGGCGGAAGATCACAAGCCCGAACCTGTACGAGATCAGCCAGTTACACCGATTATGATTTGGGAGGGAGTTACTTCTGCTCGTAAAGAATTTAGGCCGTATCTTACTTATACTGTTTGGGTAGAGGCGCCACGCGAGCTTTGCCTTAAGCGGGGGCTGGAGCGGGATGGCGAGCATATGCGCGAGCAGTGGGAGCAGTGGTTCGCAGGAGAGGATAGGTACTTCGCCCGTGATAATCCAAGACAATATGCAGATACAGAAATTGATGGCTCGGGAAACGGAGTAGAATAACAATAATGAATAAGATCTTGGTAACCGATTCGCTGTTTATCTTTGATGAGCATGTAAAAAAAATTGAGACTGCCGGCTACGAAGTGGAACGGCTAGATAAAACGCAAGCTACTGAGTAGGAGTTGATTGCGGCACTGAGCGGCAAAGTCGGCTATATTCTAGGCGGTATTGAAAAAGTAACAGACAAGGTCCTGGAGTCTGCCGATGAACTAAAAGCAATTGTTTTTACCGGCACAGCCTACAAAGGTTTTATCCCCGGATGGGAGCTAGCGGCTAAAAAGGGCATAGCGATTGCCAACGCGCCTCACGCAAATGCCGATGCTGTTGCCGAGTGGGCGTTCACTGCTGCCTTGGCGATGACCAGGAATTTATTTGCTCTGGGCCGCACCGGTGACAAAACTTTTCAAACCATTCGCGGAATATCCGAGCAACAGGTTGGAATAGTTGGCTTTGGACACGTCGGCTCAAGATTGGCAGATCTTTTTAGCGGTGCTGGCGCCAAGAAAGTTGCCTATTGGAGCAAAAGTGAGAAGGAGTCATCTTATCAAAAAATGGAGCTTGATGAACTGCTAAAGTCCAGCGATATTATCTGTTTTTGCGTATCGGGCGAAGCTGGAACAGGCTGGCTGAACAAAGAGAAATTATCCGCGATTAAGGACGAGGCTTTAATAACTTGCCTGACAGATTCGGTAGTTAATGAAGAAGATTTATTGGTTGAACTGCAAAACGGACGGCTGCGCGCCTTCTTGGATTGGACCCCGGAAGATAAGGCTTATAAAGATTTACCGCTGGATGTATTTTATTGCTCTAATGAGAGCACAGCATACAATACCTTTGAAGCTACAAAACGAGCCAGCGATTGGGCTACGGAATCGTTACTGAACCTATTGGATACGGGAACAGACAAACACAAAGTTGTAGAATAACCACATGAACGATCTTGAAAAGCGGATAGCAGCAATTGAAAGCAGAAACTCCAAAGTCGAGCTGGAGAAAGCCTGGGAAGTTAGTTGGACGCGCCGGCTATCTATAGCCTTATTAACTTATGCCGTTATCGTTATTTATCTATCCGTCATCCACAACAACGCACCGTTTATAAATGCTGCTGTACCGGTTGTCGGCTTTTTGCTATCAACACTGTTGCTGCGTCGCATAAGAGACTACTGGCAAAGGCAAAACAGTTGAAAGACGGACTTTGGGGAGTAAAATAGCAATATGAAAGCATACCCTGAGGGCGGCAGAAACATGGATTATTTCGGAACGTTCCTGGAGACAGTTGAAGTCGATGAGAAGGCGCGTAAGGAAGATATTAATGCTATTGGAAAAGATTGGCGGGCTATAGGGTGGAGGGGCACAGATGACTTGCTACCGTTACTTCTAAGTGAAGAATTTATCCAGATTTCAACTGAGAGAGCACCCATACGTAGCACTCCGGGCAAGCTTAAAAAACTTGGAGCAAAAATCTTACGCCGGGCTAATAACAATGATTGAAAAATTTTGGCATGTCGGCGTGACAGTGAAGGATCTGGATAAATCCATAGATCATTATAAAAAACTCGGTTTTGCGGTGGTGGATAAGTTCGAAAAAGGTGAACCTCATGCCTTTGCTGCTGAGCTGACTCATCCAAATGGCTCAGGCTTAGAACTTTGGCAGTGGCTTGACCCGGACCATCCCCAGGTTGAATTTATAAAAGACCATTTAGCTTTTGTCTCCTCTGACCAAGATGCTGACGTTCAAGAGCTTGTTGATCAAGGCTGGGAAATTGTTATTCCAAAAACCACAGGCGTGAAGGTTACATATGTATTCCTTCGTGATCCGAATGGTAACTACGTAGAAATAGCGGATATAAAGGACTGATTATGGACGTAGAGAAAACCATCCGAAAGTATCTGCCCGAAGTAATACATATGTCTTTAGCGACAGCGGCAGATAATAAGCCGTGGGTCTGCGAAGTGCACTTTTCTTATGATGATGAATTGAATCTTTATTTTCGCTCCACGTCGGACCGACGCCATAGCCAGGAAATAGCCCAAAATCCAAATGTGGCAGGGAACATCGTTGCTCCTCACGGACTTGGTGAAAAGCCACGGGGGGTTTATTTTGAAGGCGTAGCTGAAATGCTCGAAAACGTAGACGAAAGCCACCCGGCCTACAAAACATACTCCGTACGCCTAAAGGCAGGGCCAGGAATAATCGAAGATGCCAAGGTTGAGGATGGCCCTAAATTCTATAAGATAACGATTTCGGATCTTTATTTATTTGATAGCAGAGAATCTAAACCGAGCCAAAAATATCACCTGAAATGGGGAGGAAATAGCTAATGAAGCTTTTACTTACATCAAACGGGTTGTCTAACGACTCAATCGCAAAAGCCTTTGCTGAGCTGATCGGCAAGGACCCAAAGGACTCAAAAGTAGCATTTATAAAATAACAGATGAAGAACGCGATTATCTTACACGGGAAAGCGGGCAAAGAAGAATACTATGATCCCGACCAACCAAATGGGAGCAATGCCCATTGGCTGCCGTGGCTACAGAAGCAATTAATTAGCAAAGATATAAAAGCAGATACCCCGGATGCACCGTATTCCTATGACCCGCAGTGGGATTTATGGGTAAAGGAAATCGAAAGATTCGAAATTGGTCCTGATACGATTCTAGTAGGTCATAGCTGCGGCGGCGGCTTTTGGCTTAAATACTTAAGCCTTCACGAGGACTTGAAGGTGGGAAAGGTAATACTTGTAGCACCTTGGATGGACCCAGATGGCGATGAAACCAGAGGGTTTTTTGATGGGTTTGAAATAGACCCAAATCTT
Organism: Candidatus Saccharimonadota bacterium; assembly: GCA_028288985.1. GTDB lineage: Bacteria > Patescibacteriota > Saccharimonadia > Saccharimonadales > UBA10212 > JAQGHE01. The sequence goes on along the minus strand of JAQGHE010000014.1, from coordinate 2,466 downwards.
AGCGAACGAACCACCGGATTGACAGTTTTTCATTCAGACAATGATATGGGTAATGTCCATAAATCTGTAGCTCAAATAAGAGAGAAGATCAAAGATTTACAATACAAAGAATTCCATAACTACGGTCACTTTACCTATGGGAGTATGAGAACCAATAAATTCCCTGAGCTTCTAGATGAATGCATCAAATGACTATAGTCCACCAAGACTTAGAAAAATGACTTGAACCCCAGACCCCCTCCTTACCATGGAGGTGCCCTTCTGTGGAGTGCTTTGCGCTAAATCTTCGTTATACTAGTTAGACTATGGATCAGGTTTTGGCTTTGGAAATTATGGGGGCGGGCGAGAGCGTACTGCTGACTGGGCCGGCTGGCTCGGGCAAGACCTATGTGCTGAATAAATTTATCCGCAGGGCCAAGCAAGAGGGCAAGCGAGTCGCTGTTACGGCCACGACCGGCCTGGCGGCCACTCACTTAAACGGCACGACAATCCACGCCTGGAGCGGCATAGGCATAGCCGACAAATTGCCAGGGGATTTTGCTGAGCGATTGTCCAAAGGCCGCCGCGACATAATTATCAGCACCGACATATTAATTATCGATGAAGTTTCCATGCTGCATGACTTCCGGCTAGATATGGTAGACCAGGTCGCCCGAAAAGTCCGTGGCAGTGATGCGCCATTTGGAGGCATACAAATTATCTTGTGCGGTGATTTTTTCCAATTGCCGCCGATCAACAGGGACAGGGACAGCGAAAGTTCGTTCGTAGTTAATTCTAGCGTTTGGCACGATCTGCAGCCGGTAGTTTGTTATCTGGGTGAACAGCACCGTCAGGACGACGATGACCTACTGGATATTTTAAGCGCCATTCGGGATGGGGATGTGCGCCGTAATCACGCCGAAAAGTTACTGACTAGACAGAATGCCGATCTTGGAGAAATCGGAGAAGTTACGGAACTTCATACCACTAACGTCGACGTTGATAGCATTAATAACCAAAGACTCGCCGAGATTGCCGGGGAAGAGCACGTTTACCATATGCAAACCACCGGTAAAGCCAGTTACGTAGAAAATCTGATGCGTTCATGTTTGGGGGTTGAAGACCTGGTTCTGAAAAAAGGCGCACTGGTAATGTGTATCAAAAACAGTCCGGAGCGGAAGTATGCCAATGGCAGTCTGGGCACGGTGACGGGCTTTGAGGCCCTTACGGATTACCCGGAGGTGACTCTTAAAAACGGCCGGGTGCTGGTAATAAAACCGGAAACGTGGGAATTGCGCGACGGCGATAAGAAGCGCGCTGGATTAACCCAAATTCCTCTGCGCCTCGCATGGGCAATAACCGTGCATAAAAGCCAGGGAATGACCCTGGATGGGGCAAGGGTAGACCTGCGGCGGGCCTTTGTGGAGGGCATGGGTTACGTGGCGCTGTCACGGGTCAGAAATTTAGAAACACTAAGCCTGGTCGGCATTAATAACATGGCCCTGCGCGTCAGCCCGGTGGCTCTTGAGATAGATAGTACGCTGCGGAAGGCATCCGCCCGGGAGGCTAAGCGATTTGAGCACCTGCGCGAGTTGGCGGCAAAAAGACCAAAAGTGGAAGCTAAAACTTACACCCCGGGTTCATGGAGCGAAAAGCTAGCCAAGATGCGTCAAAAATACCCCAACGCCTACACGCCCTGGACTGAAGATGATGACAAGCGGCTGGTAGATGCCTTTAGCAGCGGCAAGAAGATAAGCGTTAAAGAGCTTACGCAGAGTTTTGGCAGGCATCCGGGTTCTATCCGGGCACGGTTAGAAAAACACTTCGGCGAAGACGCCGTAGCCCTCAAGTAGCATTAATATTAAAATTGTTGTATAATATCTGACGTCCATAAAGTTTGATAGGTGATAGCGATCTGTTATCGCAAATATGCAAACCGGAGGCGAATCTTGACTAATTATGTGCACCCCGTTCAGAGCCCCGAGGACATCGCAGGCCTCTTTCTGCAAGCGATGGAGGTAAGAGACGATCTACTTGCGGGTGGTGTCGACCCTGACGGCCCGCTGGAAGTGGAGTACAGCTTCGAACGAAGAGAAGGTCTGCTCCGCAGGCGTAGGACAGTGAAAGGCACCCTAAGCCTGTGTGTCTGGGTACTTCCTTCGGATCCTGACCACACCCTCGACGATGTGATTCTTGGGGTCGACGGACAGCTGTACCTCTACTACCCGTCGCGGTGGCCCGGGGAAGGGAGTGCCATCAATACCGAATCCCCAGCAATTGTCCTCTCTGAGTGGCATCTCGAGAAGTGGGTGACCGTGGGTGAAGTTGAGGAAGGTCTGTCGCGCCTCGTCGCTCGTCATTCGTAGAAGCTTCAAGATTCGGGGCGGAGCCATCCGGCTCCGCCCGCTGCGCCAGGAGAAATCCTGGCGCAAAAAATTATCATTACAAAAGGGTAAAATAAAAGAAGGAGGGATTATTTATGTTGAT
>JAQGHE010000001.1 GCA_028288985.1 Candidatus Saccharimonadota bacterium | reverse complement strand
AGCCAAAGCCACCAAAATGACAATAGTTACACGGGTATGGCTAGATATTTTATATTTCCCAAACATAATGAAAATGCTTGTTCTTATTGTAAATCATTTTCTGCACGTTCGCATCAGCTACTTTGTGAAGCCAGCAGAGAGAGGTGGCCCAACCCGGCCAGCAAACTCCATACTTGAGTGTCGGCATCCGTATTATGGAAATCATACTCGCAATATCCTTCGTCCCAATCACGATATTTCACCCACTTCCCCTCTGGATTAGGATGCAGGCAAGCACAAGTGCCCCCGGTATATAACTCTGCGTGGTTATTAGGAGTGATGACCATATTGAAACCAAATGGTCCAGGATCCTCTGATTCTGGCAGTTCAATTGTGGGTTCCAAAACTTTAAAAACAGAACTTATCACTTCAATGGTGTCTGCTCTGACCTGTCTGCCGAATTCTACATCGGTACCGACCCTCCCCAACCACTCATGGAACTTCGGCGTACCAATCAACTTAGCGTGGATATTTATGCAGACCCCAGACTCTTCCAGCTGATTTGGGTCATCGTAGCGAGCTAGCATCCAGGGGCTAGTATATGCTAGCTCGGCATTGACGGGAAAAGACCGGGGGCCGACAGTAATTACTTGCTCATCTGCGTTATATACCAAGCCCGGTAAATTTAATTCCTCTTTAGTCTTGGTTAAATGACTCATCGTTAGTCTCGCTTCAGCATGACGGCGAAAGCCTCGGCGGGCATATCAACCTTGCCGAAGCGTTTCATCCGCAGCTTACCCTTCTTTTGCTTAGCCAGAACTTTCTTTTTACGTGATACGTCACCGCCATATAGACCGGTTGTGACATCTTTGCGGTAAGCGCTGATGTCTTCGCGGGCGATAAATTTGCCGCCGATGGCTGCCTGCAGGCTGACTTTGAAGTTCTGGCGCGGGATGACGTCTTTAAGTTTGGCAACCGCGTTTTTAGCAATCCTGTCGGCCTCGCTGCGATGAGACATGATAGAAAGGGCATCCACTCGGTCGCCGGCCACGTAAAAATCCAGCCGGACCAAGTCTTCTGCCCGGTAGTCTTCTAGGTCGTAATTAAAAGAGCCGTAGCCGGAGGTAATGCTTTTTAGCTGATCATAAAAATCGGTTAGCAGGTTGGCAAGTGGCGCCTCAAAATCAATAACTGCCAGCTGGGCATCCACATAACTGATGTGCTTATGCAGGCCACGGGCACCGACAATCAGCTGTAGGGCAGCCCCGACATATTGATTGGGTGCGACTATTTCACCCTTTACCCAAGGTTCAGCGATTTGGGTTACCAAACTCATATCCGGTAGCTCGGAGGCGGACTTTATATCAATGGTTTCGCCGGTGGTTAGTCCTACCCGGTAATCAGTAGACGGGTTGGTGACGATCAGTTCGAGATTGTACTCGCGTACAAGACGCTCGCGCACAATGTCCATGTGAAGAAGCCCCAAAAAGCCTACCCGGAAGCCAAAGCCCAGCACCGGCGAGTTCTCCGGAGAGTATTGCAGGGCCGAATCGCTTAGGGAAAGCCTCTCAATGGCGTCTTTCAGCACCTGATAATTTTCATTGCTTTCGGGGAAAAAGCCGGCGTAAACGAACGGCCTGACTTCGCGGTAGCCGGGCAGCTGATCGGTGGCCGGCCGAGTGGCCAGAGTAACGGTATCGCCCACCCTAGCCTCGCGAGTACTTTTTAAATTGGTGACGATATAGCCGATCTCACCCGCCTTTAGGCCAATGTCCGGCTTCATGCCGGGGTTTAGATATCCCGGCTCTAAAGCAATGCCCTCAGCAGCTGTGGCCATCATCTTTATGGCGTCATTTTTCTTGATTTGGCCGTCAACCACCCGGATATAAAGAATTACGCCGCGGTAATCGTCGTAGTAGCTGTCAAAAATCAAAGCCCTAGTGGGCGCGTCTACAATGCCGGCTGGAGGTGGCACAAGTTCTACCAGCTTATCCAGCAGCGCATCCACGCCCTGGCCGGTTTTAGCACTAACCAGTAGGATATCTTCTTTTTTACAGCCAAGCAGGCTCATTACCTCGGCACTGACGCGCTCCACATCAGCTGCCGGCAGATCAATTTTGTTGAGTACGGGGATGATTGTGAGATCTGCAGCCATCGCTAGGTACACATTAGCCAGAGTCTGAGCCTGAATTCCCTGGCTGGCGTCAACCACCAAAATAGCGCCTTCTACGGCCTCCAAGGAACGGCTGACTTCATAGCTGAAATCCACGTGTCCCGGTGTATCAATCAGATTCAGCTCGTGATCTTTATATCTCATTCGGACAGGTGCCAATTTGATGGTTATGCCTCGTTCCTGCTCCAGATCCATCTGGTCCAGCATCTGGTTCTTCATCTGCCGCTTGTCTACGGTGCCGGTCAATTCCAGCAAGCGGTCAGCCAAAGTCGACTTACCGTGATCAATATGAGCAATAATGCAAAAATTCCGAATATGGTCCTGATTCATGTCCAATAGATTATAACAGAGGTAGCCCGTATCTACGCCAGTGAGAGCTTCGCATTTAAGCGCAGCTCGAAATGCTGGGAAAACAGACTTTCGCATTTGGATGCTGTACTAGGCGATGGCGAAGCGCGGACTGAGCTGTATTGAAATACAGCGAAGGAGCACTGCAGCCAGCAACAACGTACAGCGCCAAAAGCATCACCGAAGCGACCGGCTTTGCCGGTCGGCAGGGTGATGTGGTGCGAGAGTCTGGCTATTGGATTCGGATGGGTTTTAATGCCAGTTGTTTTATCTTTCTGATAACCGGCTGCACTTCTTCAATACCGAAAATGGCTGAGATGGTAATGTGGACCGCCAGGCTGGGGATTATTATGCTGAGGACTTTGGCGCCAAGCGTGCTGAAACCGCGGTCTGAAGTAGACAGCGGAATCAAGGTAACCATCGTATATGTAGTCAAAACCGTAAAGCCGGTGACGGAGAATATACGCACCACGCCTCCCCAGAACTCGCCGTTAAATAGCCTGTGGTCGCGCCACAGCATCACCGTCAGTAATATGAATACTTCAACCGTAGCTACTACGGACTGGGCTATCGCCAGACCAGCCACGCCGTAAGCAGTAGGTTTGGCTAGCGTAAATGCCAGGTAAATGTTCAAGCCGATAGCGAATATGGAAACCATAAGGGGGGTCTTAGTATCTTTTTGGGCATAAAAATAGCGGGAAATGATAGCATACAGAGTTCTGAAAACGATGGCCCCGACTAAGAAGCCAAAAATCAGGGCGATCTCAGGGGCAATATTCTTATAGATCAAACGAGCTAGGTAGGCCCGCGTAAAGAACGAGATTACCGCCACTGGCAGGATAATCCAGATCATGGCCCTAAGTATCATCAAGAAGTCTTTACGGAAAAGATCGGGCCGGTTCTGGGCCAAGCGGTCGTTAAGCCGGGGAAATGCTGCGGTGGCTATTGTGGTACCAATGAGAAGTATGGGCACCAGATGCAGCGTATAGGCATTCTCGTAAAAAGTTATCGATCCGCGGCCAAGCGTGCTGGCTCGGTTGGTCTCGACAATACTGTTGATGGAGTCGATTCCTTGATCAACAGAGCGCGGCGGCAGCTGGCGCAGCATGCGCCTAAATTCAGGATTATTCCAAATAATCGTCGGCACATAACGAAAACGCATGCCGGAAAGCCCGATTAGAACGAATAGCAGCTGCAGGATGGCCCCGGCAAGAGCACCAATCCCCAGCCCCACTATTCCCAGGTTGTTCCGGAATATATAGACGCTGGCGACAATACAGCCGTTATAAAGCAGCGGGGCCGTAGCATAGAAGAAGAACCGCCCGAAGGTTTGCTGCAGACTGGTTAAAATACCGGAGATCGTAAACAGCAGAGGATTAAAGGCCACTATGCGCATAATCAATACGGCGTCATGCATTTGATCCGGGCTTAAGTTATTACCGATGACCAAACGGATGAGAGGCTCTGTGAAGACCAGCAGGATTACCCCCACCGCCGCCATAATTAGGCCCAGCAGGTTAAGCAGGCCGGATGTTAGCTGCCAGACAGCCTTGCGGTCTCCCTTCTCCAGGCGGTCCGCCAGAAACGGCATAAAAGCCACACCAAGCGCGCCGGCCGCGATGGTATAGAAGAAGAAGTCGGGGATTTTGAAGGCGGCAAAGTAAGCATCGGTCGTAATGTGGCCGGGGCTATTGAAGTTACCGTTGATAACCTGGGTGCGCATAAAGCCCAGGATCTGCCCAAGCAAAGCGGCCCCAACAAGTAGAGCTGCGGCACTTGTTAGCGTCAGGCGCCGGTTTGCTCTAGTTAGCCATTTATTCATGCTGACACTTAGTATAGATGCCGCTTTTGCCTTTTAGAAGTTAAATCCTCAGAATCTAAATTGCTATTTTAGCTATTAGATTGTAAGGTAGGCATAGAATTTCGGCCCTGCCTCTGCGGGAGCCGAGGTTAGCCCTTCGGATTTTAGGAGGTACTAGTGAACGCCACCAGCAAGAAGACCCTAGATGTCCTAGTGAGGATGGCCGGCGCCTTACTGGTGCTGAACATCCTCCTTGCGGTGTATGGCAAGAATGGCTTCGACCTGGAACTGGTCGCAGCTTTCGCAACGTATGCCTATCTCACCGTCCCTTCAGCGGTTATGGAAGGCGCTTATGGCCCGTGGCTCGAGTTCTATGAAGACATCAAAGGAGCCAAAGCACGTCGTACCCGCATCAGAGGGTATGCCCACT
>JAQGHE010000033.1 GCA_028288985.1 Candidatus Saccharimonadota bacterium | reverse complement strand
CGCTTGATGGACTTTATCGGCATCTCTAATTTTTTGATCATAAGTTCCATCAAAATTCTGATAAGTCTCAACCATTTGCTGGAAGAGTGCGGAGTTTCCATTTTCCTTAACCTCAATAGCTCTTGCTATTTTCCCGTCTAGCCAAGCTTGGCAATTACGCATTGGTTCCATGTCCTGAGGGTTACTTGCTCGTACTATGCAGCTACAGGCCGCTTGATGAAATTTATATTGTGTACCGCTTTTTTCATCTACGCCGTCCCTTTCAAGCCAAACTATGTGGTGCGGCTTACCGTCCTTCATCATTCTCACGATACGTTTAGCCTGGAGCTTTTCTCCAAACTCCTGCCGATATATCCGCCAGTCTTCTACCTCACCTTGGAAAAAAAGGGCATGCGCTTCTATGGCTCGCGGATCTACATCAAATACATTTGGGCGGCCAAATTCTTTCATTAAATTTCTTTAGGGGGAGTGTTAACGATCGCCAAGTAGCCTAGGTACAAAGTCCGCATGCCATTTAATTCCTGCTCTGCCGGCGCAAGGCTTATTCCAAGAGCCTCTTCGCCTTCCTCATCTTCTATTTCTGCTCGTCGCTCTGCAGCCATGAGTAACTCCACGGCATGGGTATCCTCAAACGCAGCGATAACTTCGCCCAAAACCTCAATACCTCTTTCACGGTCCTCTGTCCCTTTGACGATGCCCCAAAAAATATCGGTCGCTGCCTGAACCTGGGCTCTTGCTTCACCGTAAGCTGCAGCATCCGTCTCCAGCACCACGGGTTCTAATAAGTTCTCCACCCGTCGATTCTCTCCAGCAAGCTCTATCATTGTTATTTCCTTAGATAGCCAAAATTATAGCAAATCAGCAGTTTAAACGCCTGCTGTTATGATAATTCTATGAATGTTGAGTTGATTGATCTGGGCCGGGCTGAAGACTTGAAGTCAGTCGGCGGCAAAGCACTGGCACTGGGCCAGCTGCTGAGGGCCGGCTTCAATGTTCCTTCCGGGTTTGTCCTCCCTGCTAATTCTGAAGCGGCAATTGAAAATGTTCTTGAGCGATTCGATAAGCTGGGCGCGGATTATGTAGCAGTGCGCTCCAGCGGCGTCAGTGAAGATTCTAAAGATGCGGCCTGGGCCGGCCAGTTTGATACTTTCGTAAATGTTACAAAAAAAGATCTGATCGAAAAAATTGAGAAGTGCCGGCAGTCAGGAAAATCAGCTCGGGCACGTTCATACGCCCTGCAAAAAGATATACCCGCAGGCGAAGTAGCCGTAATCGTTCAGCAGATGATACAGGGCGATGTGAGCGGTATTGCCTTCTCGGTGAACCCTATCACCAAAAACTCTGACGAAGTGGTGATAGAGGCCGGCTATGGCCTTAACGAGGCCATAGTTTCGGGAGAGATTACTCCAGATACGTACATACTCAACAAGTCCGGCGGGGATTTGCAAAAACATGTCGCTAACCAAACGAAAAAATTATCACTTACTAACGGCGCCAATGAATGGGTCACTTTAGACGATGGAGATGCTCAAAAGCTGACAGATAAGCAGATACAGGAAGTGTCGGGCGTGGTTCAAAAGCTGGAAGAACACTTTAAATTTCCGGTGGACATGGAGTGGACGATCGCTTCCGGAAAGCTATTCATTCTGCAAAGCCGCCCTATCACTACGCTTGGGGTAGAATAATAACAAAGGAGCAACTTGATGGGCAACGACAAATTGGCAGCGATCTGGAAGACTCAAAAATCCTTGACCGAATGGCTGGAGGACATAAAACATAAAGATGCCGCGGCCATTCGCCGCGAAGATAACGATAAGCGCGAGCGTTTGGGCGTTATAAACGAGGTTACCGGTCTGCCCTTCGATAAGCCCATGCAGTTTGACGGGCAGGAACTTGCCGATAAATCCCCTGCTCTCACAAAATACCTGCAGGAACATGGGGAGGAGCTCTGCGCTCTGCGACTCATGCCAAAAGTTGAGGATCTTCCCAAGCTGCGTATGCGCGGCAAAACCGTAACCGACGCCTATGATTGGTTTTTAGAGCAGGATATAGATGCCGGCAAGTATAAAGCGGATTTTGTCCCCCATGCCGAAAATACTTCGTGGGCCACAATCTTTGTAGTCAATAAGCATGGTGTGCAGGGGGAAATTATAAAGGGCGGCCATCACCAGTTAACACAAGGTTTTCATGAGGATAATACGCCGCACGTATTCCGTTATGATTTTAAAGATTGGCGTATTGAGCCCGAAGATAATGACGCGCTGGAGCATCTGAAAACTTTGGCCGCGTACCTTCATGTGTCTGATAAAGCCAAGCAAGAAACACTTAAAGAAAAGCTGGGGGCAACTTTTGCCAACGATTATCTAGAGGGTTATTTTGAGACTAGCAACTCGGCGGAATTTGGCACCTGGTTTATAGATTACAGCCAATCGCTGGGCAAAATGTATGAAGATATGGTCGTCCAAACAAGCGGCAAAACTGGCGGCTTGGTTAAAGGCCAGGTAGGCAGCCCCGGCAAGGCAAAGGGACCTGTCAAAATCGTTCAAGCAGACAATATAGATGCCGATTTTCCCGACGGGGCAGTCTTAGTTTGTGCGGTAACTACACCGGACTATGTGCCGCTGATGCAAAAAGCCGCAGCCATCATAACCGATCAAGGCGGCATTTTATCGCACGCTGCCATCGTGGCTCGGGAACTTAAAAAGCCGTGTATTGTAGGTACCGGTAATGCGACAAAGGTATTAAAAGAAGGTCAGATTGTATCAGTTGATGCCGATAAAGGAACTGTGAGTATCAGCCAATAAGACGGACGAAGTAAATCAGCCACTTAGTAGTCTCGCTTAGCGGCCGGTAGGTAAATTTCAGCACCTCAAAACCTTGGCTAGCGAGAAGATCACGAAATTCTTCATCCTGCCAATAAACAAATAACCTATTATCGCCGGGATATTTCGGATCTTGCATCATTTTTTCGCCAGACCCTTCCTTTGTCGCTATAAAGCCTACTGCTCCGAGTTTGATACTCTGTTTTATCGCTTGCATGGCTTCCGCTATGCGTTCTCTGGGGACATGATGGAGAACACCGGAACACCAAAAACCATTAAAAGAGTTCGCAAAATCCAGATCGTATAGGCTCACCTGCTCAAATTTACCGTTGGGACAGTTCTTTCTGGCTTCAGTTAGTAACCCGTCCGAGATATCTGTACCTAGATAGTCATAACCTGCCCCAATCAGCGTTTTGGCATCCCTGCCTCCACCACAGCCAATCTCTAGTACGCTGCCCTTTGGCAGTAGTTTTTGAAATTCAACTAAATCTTCTTGCCATGAATCATAAACCAAATGTCCGTCAGACCAAGGCTTGGCCAATTTGTTATAGCTATCAAGCGTGATTTGCTCTTCTTCTGTCAGCCCACTCACGTCTTAATCTCCGGGAAGCGCTTGGGATCTGCCGCGTAGTATTTCGCCCATTGATTGCCAGCTGGCAGGATTAGGGTTTCTATAAAATGACCCTTGGTAAATCCGCCGTTCTTTTGACGTTTTTCAGCCTGAACTTGAGTCAATTCTTCATCTGCTATTTTAAGATTTTTAGCAATTTGCTCGATTATCTCCTTTAGATCGGCAATCTCCCCTGCTGATAGATCTGATCCTTGCAACTCTTTGGATTCTTCAATTAATTTTGTGACTAGGGCTTTAGTAAGCGCTTCGCCCTGCAAGGTCTTATAGTTTACGGTGCCGCCCTGCCCTTCGGTGCTTTCGACAATTTTGTCACGCACAAGCTTATTTAACTTAAAGCTGCGCGCTTTCATAGGTATGACTCAATTTGCTTCTGTTTGCGATCGGCTGACTCGGTAAAGCCGCGCTTTTTAAAATCCTGATAGTCAGCGACAACATAAAATTGATGGATGGCACGTGCTAGCTGCGTATCTATTTTTGTACCATCGTATTCTTCCTGAATTTTAGCTACCTTTTCCAGCGTCTCCAGTCCGTACTTACTCCAAAAATAAAACTCCGCTTCTACTGGTCCTATCTCTGCTTCAAGCCAATCAATAACACCGGTAATCTTCTTGGCATCCGGATCGACCATAGCATTGCTAAGCTGTAGGTCCTCGTGGATAAAGACCCAGGAATCTTTGGGTACACATTGGGTGCAAACATAGTCCATCGCGTCTTTTGCTATACTCTTTATTCTCTGGTCGGCGGAGTTGTCGGCCAGAAATTCGTTGACCAATTGCTGATTTTTGCCAGTTCGGTAGTTTGGAATTTTTAGACCAGGCGCCTCGGCGGGGCTTATGGCTTTAGAGATTTCGCTACGGGTCTTTACCCAGCTTTTTAAATATTCGTCTGATAGATGATCCGGCGCCTGGTCCCAGAGCGTGCCGGCTATAAGTTTGTAGCCAAAGTAGCTGAAGTACGGCCCCACAAAGTCCGGCTTTGGCACTGCAAAGCTTACTCTGCCCTGGAGGCGATTTAGGACGTTTACTTCTTTTTCAATCTCTTCAGCTTTTAGCGGATAGCTTCTGTCAAAAAGTCCGCGCAGGAAGCGAAAAACATATTCGCCGTTAACCAAAAAGGCAGCATTGTCCCAACCGCTACCAAGGTATTTAATGTCGTTAATCTTAAGATTCGGAAAATCGCGCTCAATGAACTTTCTGTATTCGCTTATCATTAGTGAACCGGTAGTAATCTCCATTGCCTTAGTTCCTCACTCCTAATAATTTGGGAAGGTGTTCAATGGCCCGATCATAGCTTTGGCGGGTTGGCGAGTATTTTTGTTTTAGCAAAGGATCATTAAGTTCCTCTTCCAGTTGCCCGATAGGCACCCACTTAACTTCGCTGGTTTCTTCTTCCTCGAGCGTGAGATCGGCTAAATTTAAATCTAACTTTAAGGCATATATCCAAAGAAATACGCGATGTTTCCATCCCCCCGGCATAACATCATCAATTAAATCACTGCCTATAAATACCAACTTTTCCGGATCAACAATAAGGTCTAGCTCTTCCTTGGCTTCTTCTACCACCGTTTCCTCGGGAGTTTTTCCGGCGGCAATATGCCCGGCCACAGATACATCCCAAACATTTGGCCTGACTATTTTCTTTGGGCTTCTAAGCTGCATCAGCACTTCGCCTTTAGAGTTATATATCCAAATATGAGCACCACCGTGCCATAACCCTTTGCTGTGAGCCTCAGATTTTAGCATAGTCTGCCCTATTTTATTCATGTGTTTATCAAGAATATCTACCGGCTCTTCTTTCATAATTCTCCCCGGTTTTTGACAGGTAGGTTATGGGACATTAGTTGGGTTCCAGTTGACACGGTAGCCCTTGTCTAGGGCTTTTAGCTTTTTCATATCTTCTTCGTCCAGCTTGAAATCAAAAATATCTATATTCTGCTGAATTCGGTCTTTGTGGGTTGATTTGGTAAGAGCCACAACGCCGTAATCTATGCACCACCTAAGCATTATTTGCGGTACTGATTTACCGTGTTTTTGGGCAATCTCTTTTAGAATCGGGTCATCAAAAAATTGTCCCTCTACCAGAGGAGTGTAGGCCTCCACGACAATACCGTTAGCCTTACAATACTCGACAAGCTCCGGCTGCTGAAGCACCACGCTCATTTCCACCTGGTTGGCGGCTGGGGTTACATTAAATTGCCCGGGCATCTCCTTCAAATGTTTAAGTGTGTAATTGCTGACGCCGATTGCCTTGGCTTTGCCTGAGCTATAAATTTGCTCCATCTTTCGCCAGGCACCATCCCTACGCTCGGTTACGGGAAAGTGTAGAAGCAGCAGGTCTACATAGTCCATCTGTAGTTTCTTGAGTGATTCTTCAAAACTTGGAATCAATCTGGTGCCTATCATGTTGTCGTTCCAGATTTTGGTTGTTATAAACAGCTCTTCCCGCGGAACCCCGCTCTCTTTTAGAGCATCGCCAAGGAACTGTTCGTTGCCGTAAATTTGGGCTGTGTCAAAGTGGCGGAAGCCGGCTTCCAATGCCCATTTGACGGCAGATTTGCACTCCTGCTCATCTGTATTTTGCCATAATCCAAAGCCGATCTGCGGGATCTTAGCACCGGTATTCAGTTTGAGTTCAGGTATTTTCATATTTCCTCCTTGAATATTACAGTTCTTGTCCGATTCTCTTCAAATATTCCCGCACTCCTGTTAGCCAGCCCCCCGTAAAATAGTCCTGCGGCTTAAATGTTTCTACCTCTATCCATTCTATTTTATCGTGATGGTCACCCAACTTAACCTCACCCCCCAGGTATTTAGCCTCATAGCCAACCGCGAAGATTCGGACTTTCTGACCTCCGAGGCCATGTTCTCCTCTTTCGACACGGAAGAAAACAATTGGTTTACCGAGATCATATTTAACCTCTGGGCCAAGCTCCTCGCGCACTTTTCGCTCAATTACGGATTCTAGGGTTACATCAAATTCATTCCTTTTGATACGGCCTCCCGGTAGATCCCACGAACCAAAAATATCGTGCGTTATCAATAATTTATTGCCATCACGCAAAAAGAGTTTTACGGCTACAAAGTATAAATCCTTTGATTCGCTATCCATCTATAGCTCTCCCCAGTTTTTGCCGATAGAGATATCCGCTTTTAGCTTAACCGGCAGTTTATAGACATTCTCCATGGTGTCTTTGAGGATTTGGCCCACTTTATCAACATCTGCCTCTTTGGCCTCAACCAGGATGCTGTCGTGTATTTGCAGCAGCATGTTGGTGCCATCCGGCAGCTGCTTATCAGCTTCTATCATGGCCAGCTTCATCAGATCTGCAGCGCTTCCCTGCAGCGGCATGTTAACCGCAGCCCGGTAAGCCGCTTCGCGTACTGCGAAATTGGATGAATGGACATCCGGAGTTGGACGCCGGCGACCAAGAATGGTCTCTACAAAACCTTGCTGCTCCGCCTGTTTACGCAGCGTCTCGATATATCCCTTCAATTTGGGGCGGATTTCAAAATAGCGTTGAATGAATTCGCGCGCTTCGTTAAATGGCATGCCAGTACCCTGGCTCAGTCCGTGCGGGCCCTGGCCATACATGATGCCAAAGTTAACGGCTTTGGCAGAGTACCTCTGCTGCTTAGTGACATCTTCCGCCTTGATACCGTACATTCCAGCGGCGGTTTCGATATGGATATCGGCATCACGATTAAAGGCGTCTATCATACTTTCGTCCCCGCTAAGGGCCGCCGCCAGGCGGAGCTCGAACTGGCTGTAATCAGCGCTGACCAGCACGTTTCCCTTCTCGGCCACGAAGGCCGTGCGGATGTTTTTGCCAAGCTCTGTGCGGATAGGAATGTTCTGCAAATTAGGGTCGGCACTAGAAAGCCGGCCAGTCGGCGCGATTGCCAGGTTAAAAGTTGTGTGCACGCGCGAGTTCTCATCCACCTGCTTCGGCAAAGTATCAACATATGTGTTCTTTAGCTTGGCGGCCTCGCGGTAAGCAGTGATCAAATCAATTACTGGATGGATGCCGCGCAGCTTATCAAGTTCGGATGCCGCGGTGCTATAACCGGTCTTGCCCTTTTTTATACCCATTGTCGGCAGCTGCATCTTCTCGAAAAAAGCCTCTGCTAACTGGGACGGCGAGCCGATATTGAACTCATAGCCGGCGTGGCCGTAAATCTGCTGCTCTATGTCGCTGAGTGAGTCTTCCAGTGTGCCGGAGAACCTTTCCAGATATTTGGTATCAAGCTTAATACCGATATATTCCATGTCTGCCAGCACCGTCGTTAGCGGCCATTCTACGTTTAGGGCTAACTCTTCTACTTTTGGAGCTTCGTGCAGGGCGTGGCACTGCCCTTCAAACAACTCACGAATAACCGCTATAAATTCCGGCGCCCGGGCGATAAAGTCTTCTGTCGGTAAATCCTCAAATGGTGCTCCGTCGTAGCGCAGTTCCATTAAGGCCAGCTCCGTAAGAGTCTGGGCCCGCAGCAGGGCGTTTATCAAAAAGGCGCCTACCAGCACATCATGACGAACATTTTTAAGCTCCAAACCGAGGGTTTTAAGGAGTTTTATGTCTGATTTGATGTCATAGCCGATTTTGCCGACTTTTTCGTCCTCAACAATCGGTTTTAGAAGAATTGCCACTTTTTTGTGATCCAGCTTAGTTAGATCAAAGGTAAACGAAGCGGTTTTTGAGCCGATAATCAGCGCCTGAGGCTCTGCCCCGTGCCGACCGGCAGCCCGCGAGTGTATAAAAATTTGTTCGGTTGCCGGCAGTTTTAGATTTTTCAGTTGATCATTTGAATGTATGAGCACATTTGTGGGCAGGCCTAACTCTGCGCTGGCGGGCTTAGCCGAAGGCGCGATGGTTTGCATATCTTCCGGCAAAGCACGCAGCAGGCTGCGGAACTCCAGCTCCTGCAGTAAGGACCGCAGGCGGCCGGTGTCTATTTTAGAGCCGTCCATGGCATCCAAATCAAGTTGCATCGGCGCGTCGCACCAGATAGCGCCGACTTCTTTGCTTAAGTAAGCCAGGTCTTTGCCGGCTTCCAATTTCTTGCGAGTGCTTTCTTTGATTTCAGCTATATTTTCGTATATTTTATCGAGGGTTTTGTACTGCTTTAGAAGATCGATAGCTGTCTTTTCGCCGATGCCCGGCACGCCCGGGATATTGTCAGAGCTATCCCCTTTTAGGGCTTTTAAATCCAGGAACTGGGTGGCGAGTATGCCGTATTTTTGTTCAAAACTTTCAGGGTGGAACTCTTCGATATTCGAGAAGCCTTTTTTGAGAGCATACACCTTCACGTCGTGGTTAATCAGCTGCAGCATATCAAGATCGCTGGTTATCAGAAGCGTCTGCAGGCCGGCCTTTTCGGCTTTAACGGCCAAGGTGCCCATAATGTCATCGGCTTCATAATCATCCAACTCGTAAAGCGGCCAGCCGAAGGCGTCCAGCAAATCGTGCAGGATCGGAATCTGGGTGTAAAAATCCGGCGGCGCCGGTTTGCGCCCGGCTTTATATTCCGGGTAAATCTCAAGCCGTCTTCGGATATTGGTTTTTGGTTTATCCCAGGCTACGGCCACGTAATCAGGTCTAAGCCTTTTAATAAGTTCCAGCGC
Source organism: Candidatus Saccharimonadota bacterium (assembly GCA_028288985.1). Classification (GTDB taxonomy): domain Bacteria; phylum Patescibacteriota; class Saccharimonadia; order Saccharimonadales; family UBA10212; genus JAQGHE01. Next base: position 11,397 of record JAQGHE010000033.1, on the reverse strand, counting down.
CATGGTGGCAAAACCATAAACTCCGCCGGTGGGAATCCCCTCTTTGGTGGAAAGATTGGGCATAGCATAATAGCCGCGGTAAAACACGGATTTGCCATCGATTACAGCTAGTTTTTTCTTGGTCTCCGCCACTACCTAACAGTATACGCCGTATCTGTTAAAACACGACTGCTTATGGTTGGGTAACGATGCTAAAGGCTGAGTGCTCTTTCTATTTTTTTAATGAATTCTTCGAGATCGTCACTGTTGTTATCTATAAAAATGTCGGCTTTGGCTTTTACACCGGCCATGTTTAGGGTGGCCGAGTCGCCGCTATGATGCATCTGATGCTCCTCCTCGGCGATAAATTCCTCGAAGGTCTTGTCATCGTCGGCTCTTCCATGCTGCCGGCTGGTAGCACGCTTAAATCTTCTTTTAGGGTCGGCGTCTACCCACATTACCTTTCCGCCCAGGTTATGAATTTCGTCGGCCTCGCCGGGGTTACGCAAACTGGCAATAGCCAGTCCTTTAAAATTACCCTTCTGGGAGTTATAGAAGTCTACAGCTTTATCTATCAGCACTCCGTTGCCGCTCTCTCGTCGCCAACGAGCGCTAAGCTGGTGAGTGTGGTGTCTATCAGTGGGCAAACCCTGACGAGTTAACTCCTGGCGCAAGATGTCTGAAACAGATACAAAAAGCCAGCCATGGCGCTCGGCCAGCATTTCGCCGACTGTATCCTTGCCCGCCCCGTTAGTTCCGCTGACACCTATGATTTTCATTATTCGGTTTCGCTTGCAGCAGTCCGTGCACCGGCAGCCTACTTGCCTCCGCCGTCATAGACAGCTTTGATTTCGTGCATACTTGCAAGTCTGCCTAATGCCACGGCTTCTATTTGACGAATTCTTTCCCGAGTTAGATCCAGCGCTTCGCCTACCTCTTCTAAGGATTTCGAGGGTTCTCCGTTGATGCCAAATCTCATTTCAATGACCGATCTTTCACGTTCGTCTAACCCAGATAAGCCGATTGCTACCGCCGCCCTTCTTTCGCCCCCGACCGCCTCTTCAAAAGCCTCCTCGCCATTATCTCCAGCTATAAGGTCCCCGAATTCCACCTCTCCTCCGTCCACGATGGATTGATCCAGTGAGACTGATGCTTCTGCAGCCCCCCAAGCCTCCTTCGCCATATCCAGCGACATGTTTGTATGTTCGGCAAGCTCCTCAATTGTGGGTTCTTCGCCCCCCTTTTCAATCAGCAGATTTATATAAGCACGGTTTAACTTCATGCGCCGCTCTACGATATGTACTGGAAGCCGAATGGTTTTAGCTTGATTGGCGAGAGCTCTCTGGCAGGATTGCCTAATCCACCAGGTGGCGTATGTAGAAAGTTTATAACCCTTGCGCCAATCAAATTTCTCAACTGCCCTAATTAAGCCCTGAGTACCCTCTTGGATTAGATCCAATAGAGGCAGCCCGAGCCCTTGATACCCCTTAGCTAGAGATACCACTAACCGCAAATTAGCCTCTATCATCTCTCTTTTGGCTATTGCATCACCATTTTCTATACGCTTTGCCAGTCTTACTTCATCGGCGGCAGTTAAAAGCTTACGTCCGCCTATCCCATCTAAATATTGCTGCAAAGAATCGGTCGAGATCGATTGCTTTTTGTTTTTCGAGGTCTGGCCATCAGGGTCGGATCCCTCAGGTGTGTCTTCGTCATCTGCTGCCACGATTTCAATACCGATCTCTTCAATCTTGCCAAAGCAGTCTAACTTTTCTTCATCAGTGAGCCCGAGTTCATCAAAGGCAGTGCTCAATTCCTCAAGCCCTATCTGCCGGTCGCCGGCCTCAAACTGTGCAGTTAAAGACTCTAGCAGAGAGTCAACACCGATAATTTCATCAGCCTCGGGGCCGAGTTGCCCAATTCTATTAAGTACTTCCGTCATTAACTTTGATTATAGTCAAGTTTTAAGGGGTGGATATAGTGATTTTTACTGCAGGTATTCGTGCAGGCGGCGGGTGTCTTTGTGTTTGCGCAGTTTAGCGAGGGCTTTGGCCTCTATCTGGCGGATGCGCTCGCGGGTAACGGAAAATTCCTGGCCGACTTCTTCCAGCGTATGGCTTTTGCCGTCTTCCAGACCGAAACGCAGTTTCAGGATTTTCTGTTCCCGCTCAGTTAAAGTACCCAGGATTTGTTTAACCTGCTCTTTAAGTAGCTGCTCAGAGGCGGACTCACTGGGAGTCTTCTGGTCTTCGTCCTCGATAAAATCACCAAGGACGCTGTCTTCCTCATCGTCTCGGACGGAAGCGTCCAACGAGCTGATATCCTGCTTGATCTTCATGATGTGTTCAACCTTATCGACTTCCATTTCCATGGCGACGGCGATTTCTTCGTTGGTCGGTTCGCGGTTGAGTTCCTGGGTCAGGCGGCGCTGGGTGCGCAGCAGTTTATTGATGGTCTCTACCATGTGTACCGGGATGCGGATGGTGCGGGCCTGGTCTGCTATAGCACGGGTAATGGCCTGGCGAATCCACCAGGTGGCGTAGGTGCTGAATTTAAAGCCGCGCTCCGGATCAAATTTTTCAACCGCACGCAGCAGACCGGTATTGCCTTCTTGGATTAGATCCAGCAGATCTAGGCCGCGGCCTACATAACGCTTGGCAATAGAAACCACCAGGCGCATGTTGGCCTCGGCCATCTGGTCTTTGGCGAGTTTATCGCCCTTAACTACGCGTTTAGCCAACGCCAGCTCTTCTTCAGCCGTCAGTAGCGGAATCTTACCTATTTCACGCAGATATAGACGCACTGAATCATCGGCAATATCGTCTAGATAAGAAGTGTCGGCCGGGACGACTTCCTCTTCCTCTTCCACCGCCCATTCATCTACGAAGTCTTCGGTGCTGGGCTCTGCGGCGGCAACAATTTCAATTTCATTGTCAGCTAGCTGGGCATACAGGCTATCCAGCACGTCAATGTTAGCCGGAATGTCCGGGATGGCTGCAAAGATGTCGCGCTGCTCGATCTTGCTTTCTTTTTTACCCTTATCAACCAGTTGCTTGATTTCCTTTGTGAAATCACTGGCTTTCCTTAAATCTTGAGTATCCTTCTTTTTTCTTGGCATAAGTTACCTCACCTCTACTTAATAAGTTCATTTAATTTATCGGCTTTTTGGACTAGTGTTTTTATTTCAGCCTCACTGGCTGCTTCTTCCATGGCTCTCGCCAATGCGTGTTTTTGTATTTTTACGTACCTGTCTATCAGACGATGAGTAAGACTTTCGGCCTGCTGACGGAGGTCCGCCAGTGGTAGGTCCTGATATAGCTCCTCAAACTGTAATGTTATAATTTTAACATAATCGCCTATTTCCTGCAACGGGGCTGCGGTCTTGGGATCACCTTTGAAGTCCGGATTTTGTTTTAGAAATTCATAAAGCTGCCTGGACGGCCCAGCAGAAAAGTACACGTCTTGGCAGCGGCCCAGTATTTCCCTGATCTGGGGCTGCATAAGCACCATTGCTAGAAGGTGGTTTTGCAGACGCTGGTATTCCATGGCGCCCGGGTCTATGGGACCAAATTTTAATTTTGGTTTTTTAAGGCGGATCGTTGGCAGGTCCGGCAAGCGGGTATCCAGCTTTGATTTAACGGCCTCGAAGCTTGTTTGCGTAGCCTCGGCTATCATCTTTAAGTAATGCTCCTGCTCTACAGGATCGCGCAGCCGGCGGACAGTGGGCAGCAGCGCGTCCGTAAAGGCCGTCTTGCCGGCAGCCGATGTCAGATCCAGCTGATTTTTATAAGTTTCAATCAGCCAATCGGTCGCATACACGGCCTCGTCAATTGCTTTTTGCCAAAGCTTAACGTCCTTTCGAACTAACTCATCCGCGTCTTTGGCGCCATGAATAGCAGGGATAGTAATAATACGAAGAGCCACCTCTACTTTTTGAGCCAGCGGTATAGCCCGCTCGGAGGCCGTTATGCCTGCCCTATCAGCGTCAAAGCTCAGGCGGATATCACCGGTAAAGCGCTTTAACTCTTTTAGATGCTGCTCTGTCATGGCTGTTCCAGCGCTGGCTACCACGTTGGCAACGCCGGCCTGGGCGCTGGCAATCACATCCAGGTTGCCCTCCACCACCACCACGTAACCACTTTTACGGATGGCCTCTTTGGCCAAATGCAGTCCGAATACATTGCGGCTTTTGTCATAAGTTATGGTCTGGGGCGTATTGATGTATTTAGGGGCATCGGGCTGATCATCCAGCAGGCGAGCCGTAAAACCAATAACCTGGCCGCGGCTGTCACTCAGCGGGATCATAATCCGGCCGCGGAACATATCCGAAGCGCCTCTTTGACGCTGCACTACCAGGCCGGCACGCTTCATTTCTTCTGTCGTAAAGCCTTTTTTGGTCAGAAAATCCGTCAGGGCATGACCCACATTCGGCGAATAACCCAGGCGCCAGGCTAGCAGAGTTTGCTTGGAAAAGCCCCGCTCATTTATAAGATATTCCAGCGCCACGTTGTTAGCCTTCAGCTGCGCCTGATAAAAACGGGTAGCCAATTCCAAAATCTCCAGGGCCTGGTTTTTAAGCCGGCCTGATGTCTGGTTCATCCCGGATTTGAATTGCTCCAGATCAACTCCGGCCTTACGGGCCAGCATCTCCAGCGTACCGCGAAAATCCTGCCCTTCCATTTCCATGACGAAGCTGAACATATCGCCGCCCTTGCCGCTGCTAAAGTCGTGCCATATCTGTTTTTCGGGACTAACTATGAAGCTGGCTGACTTTTCATTAGTCCAGGGGCTCATACCCTTGAAGTTACGGCCGGCACGTTTAAGCTGGACGTATTCGCCCACGACATCTTCAATGTTAAGCCTGGCCTTTATCTCCGTAACCGCATCCATATATAAGAGTATATAGCTAAGCGCGGCCCGCAGACAGCTTAAGCAATTTGATTTGTTATGATGAGTGGATGTCTAAATACAAGGCTATTATCCTTGATCTTGATGGAACCGTAGTCCCCTCCCGCCGTGACGGCATGCCTTCGGAAAAGGTTAAGCAAGCAATTGCCGAGGCTCAAAAGCATGTAAAAGTTTGTTTGGCTACTGGACGTCCTCTATATTTGAGCAAACACATTATGGAAGAGCTGAATATTACGGAGCCCTGCGTCGTTGATGGAGGAGCCGAGGTAGTGGAGGCCGGCAGCGGAAGAATTTTGTTCAAGAAGTACATCTCTGTAAATGATCAAAGGGAAGTTTTAAAGATCTGCAATAGATTCAAGCTCAAACTATATACCAGTGAAAACCAATACAGCGATAACCTTGTGGGCGAAGAAACCATCACTAAAGCAACGGCTAAACTCTTCCTGGACGGTGTCTCAAACAGCGAACTCGTTCCTCTGTTGCAAGAATTTGAAGCGGTAGTAGGTGTATCCGCCCACCCAACCACCTCTTGGCAGGAGGGAGATGTAGTCGACATTCATATTACTGATGCCGGGGCCACTAAGAAGCATGCCGTAGAAGAGTTGATGGAAATTCTAAAACTAAACCCTGAAGAGGTCATTGGCGTGGGCGATAGTCATAATGACCTACCTCTGCTCTCGTGCGTCGGGATGAAGGCAGTAATGGGTAACTCGCCGCCGGAATTGAAAGAAGTAGCCGACTACGTAGCACCGGACTTGGAGCACGACGGCGTAGCTGACGTTATACAGAGATTTATTCTATCCTAATCTGTTAGAATAGTGCTTATGCAGCCGCAAGAGCCAATCAAGCCTTCATACGACTTCATCTTAAAAGATCAGCAAAAGTCTGCCTCGCGGCCTTTATCCAATCTTCCGATGCCGGTGTTGGTAGTGGCCGCCGTCGTTATTCTTATGATCCTACTCATTATTTTTGGCTCGCTTCTTGGCAGTAAAAAAGCTAAAACTACGGGCTTAACGGATGTTTTGGGGAGGGCTCAGGAAATAACCAGGGTCAATACTCTGCAGCAGGGGGCCCTCAAAGACCCCACCAATCTAGGGTTGGAGGCTACCAGCCAAAGCGGCCTAACGAGCGATCAAACCCAACTTAAAAAATATATGAGTTCACATAAAATCAAAGTTGATGCCAAAAAGCTGGCATCCTACCAAAACAAGAACACTGATACCCAATTGGCCGGTGCCGCCCAAAACAATAATTTGGACACCGCTTACTTGACCTATCTTCGGCAAGCTCTCGCAGATTATGCCGGTGCCTTAAAAACGGCTTACGCCGGCACTAATGATTCGGGTGCCAAGGTTATTCTGCAAGATTCATACAATAGTACTCAGACATTGCTGTCTTCCCCTGCCCTGAAAGGGTAGCTTAAGCCTCCGTGACAAGATTGTAACTGTGGCGGATAAGTCCCTGTATTTCTTCCCAGTCCAGCTGACCCGTAAGTAAAATCGTATTCCAGTGCTTTTTATTCAGGTGATAGCCCGGAAGCACGGTTTCATATTTTTCACGGAGAGTTTCAGCCAGCAGCGGATCGCATTTCAGACTTAATTGCACAGGGTCTGACTTTTCCTGAACCAAAGCAAACATCTTATCCTGCGCCTTATAAACAGCAACACCCTCACCAAACGGATAGTCCAGTTTGGCGTTTGGCATTGATAATAAATATTCTTCAACCTGCTTGTGTGTCATTAAGATAATTTTAGCAAACACCGTAGATATCAGAGTAGATATTTGACATCCCTACATAATGCGTATAATGAAGCTACAAAGTAACAGTAGGTGGATGAGGAGTTCTAATGTTTTCTGAAAGTCTGCTCACGTTAATCAAAAAAACCCAAACAAGAGTACTAAACCTTGGCTTAGCCACAATTATAGGTCTGAGCGGCCTGGCTGGCGCCATCCCTTTTATGTCCGCCCGCGCCTATGCAGCTTCAACTCTTCAAGTTTCGCAAGCTGTGGGTGCAGCCGATACTGGTGACTGTATAGCAGCGCCTTGTCTAACACTTAATTATGCGATTAGCCAGGCAGTCGCTGGCGATACTGTTAGTGTTGCGGCCGGCACATACAGTGCTAACGAGTTTCTCATCCTTGCAAACAAAGCTGGCATCACCGTCCGGGGAGAAGGCGTAGACCAAACCACCTTAAATCTCACAGCGGTAAGCGATGGGCTAAAAGTCCAAGCCAACAACGTCACTCTTAAAAACTTCACTCTTACCACGGCTCATGTGGCAAAATATGGCCTAAGAGCACAGAACATTAGTGGTCTAGATGTTCAGAACGTCAAGATCACCAACATGGTAAAGTCGGCATTCGACATCAATGGCGTTAGCAACTCGAGCTTTTCAGGCCTGACCGCGCAAAACAATGGAGGCAATGGGGTATCAATAACCGACTCCAATCACCTTAGCTTTGATGGCGTAACCACCGACGGGAACTCCTGGGGCGGCATAGCTCTCTACGCCACCGGCACCTCCTACCCCTGCGGAGTTAATAATATTTCTATGTCAAACCTATCGCTAGCGGAGACGGTAGCCCTATACACAGGCATTGACACCCCTAGCAACCCGGCCTGTGTAATTACCACCCTTACGCTCCCCACCTACCTGCCCTACAAGGTGACCTTAAACCAGGGGGATCCGCAGGACATTTATGTTAAGAGTTTGGCAGATGCTTCAGTTGTAGCCTCCGCTAGCCCCAGCCTAGCTCCGATAGCCAGGTCTACATCTGATGGAAGCTACTGGGTAACTTCGGGCTTTAAGATTCAAGATGCTGTAAACTCTGCGACCGCCGGCAGCACGGTTCATGTCACAGATAACTATTCCGGAGCGGGGGTTGTCAGCGTTAATAAATCGCTGAACATCTTAGGCGCTCGAGCAGGTGTAGATGCTCGTACGCGGTCTGGCAGTGAGTCGGTGCTCAGCTCAGTCTCGATCAGCTCTAGCAATGTAACCGTGGAGGGCTTCTCGTTCAACGGGAGCGGCACGCAAGTCACGGCGTCGGGTGCGACAACCCTTTCGGGTGTAATTCTACGGAATAATATCTTCTCGGGCTATGGCACGGTAGGCATCGTGACCGATAGCGCTGGTGACATTCTCATCAAGCAAAACCGCTTCAATGGACCGGCAACTACCGGCGAGCCGATGCAGCTGAAGGCTAACTTCCATGCCGGGGGATGTAACGGTACTAAGGTGCTAGATAACTTGTTCCAAAATGCTACCAATAATGGCAGTGCTGATGTAAATTTCTCGTGCAGCGGGAGCGCCTCTTCTAGCATTACGGTTTCAGGCAACACCAGCCTCAATGGCAGCGATACCAGCGGGTCCAGTTTCGTGGCTTTATCGGGCGTCTCTAACATACAAGTCACTAACAACCGTGCTTTGACGGATGGCTCCACCGTCTTCGTTTTCGGAAGCGTCAGCGGTACGGCACTCATCGATGGGAACGACTTTAGCGGCAGCACGAACATCGATCCGGCCATTTCCATACATGGGGGTGAGTACAGCACCGACGTGCCAAACACCGGTACATTCACTATCACCAATAACAACCTTTCAGGACATCCCAAGGCCATCACCGTTGCGACGGTTGGTCTGGGAGTTGGGGGCCACGTCGTAGCCCACGGCAACAACCTCAGCAGCACGATAGGAATAGATAATGCCTCATCGACGACATTGGATGCCACCAGCAACTGGTGGGGTTCAGCTACCCCCGTTTTCGCCTCAGTCATTCATGGGAATGTTACCCATGATCCCTATTTCACTAACGCGGCGATGACAACTCGTTCGGACGCCAAAGTTCTGCCAGACAATAACGGTAATGCGACCGCCGATAGTACTACGCCGCAAGTGGTAGTCACTTCGTCCAGCCAACCGGTAAGCATCACCGTTGCTAATGGTACAAATAATGCTTCAGTCGATTACGGTTCACTGGTTACTAGCGGCACGGGAACGATTCCCCAAACCACCGTTCACACCGCTGGCGCTGATATATCTATCCCGGCATCAACAACGGTAATCGCTAATGATACTTCCTGGAATGGAGTAATCAGCGCCCCAACCGTCCAAAGCAATGCCAGTGTCACCGTACCGACACCAGGCGGTACAACTACGACTGTCGGGACAGTTATTGAGGTTGGTGCCGGCAATATAGGCCTGACCTTCAACAAAGCCGTGCGTTTGTTCATCCCCGGCCAAGCCAATAAATTAGTTGGCTTCGTTAGGAACGGCAACTTTACCCAGATTACAAGCGTTTGTTCGGCCGACGACCAAGCACTTGAGGACATTGCTCTGGCGACTGGCGGTGATTGCTATATGAATGCCGGAGCCGACTTAGTGGTCTGGACCAAGCACTTTACGACCTTTGTAGCTTACAGTCAGAACGTAAACCCAACGTCAGGCTCTGGCAGCTCGTCTCAAGCGACCGGGACAGGTTCGAGTAATCATGCTGCAACAGCCAGTGCCTCCACCCCCCAGAACACTGCCGTGGAAGTCCTGGGAACCAGCACAGAGGGAGGCGTCATAGGCACCGCTCTGTCTACTACTAAGGCACCGGCGGCTATCGCTAAAACAGTTAACAACCACAAATTCGCGGGCATCTCGTGGTACTTATGGCTGGTTGGCCTGGCTGTGTTAGCCGGCGCCACTTACTTCGCTCACTTGCGAGCCGATTCTACCGATAAAAAATAACGCTAGTTTAGAAACTCTATTAGTTTTGGCTTCCATCCGGCTATAAAATTATTGCCGGGGCAAATCGTGCCTTCACGGCATTCGCAGTGGCCGACTATTTTATCTGGCGTAACTTTCGGATAATGTTCCTTAATATGCGCCGCCAATTTTTGTAGTAGCGCATCATCGGGGTCCTTGTCTTCATAGTCATTATCCAGACAGATTCCTACACTGCGGCGGTTGATATCCCAGTTGCCGGCGTGCCAGCCTAAACTCTCATCCGGCAGGAGGCGTTCAAAGCTGCCGTCCATGCGCATAAGCCAGTGGTAGGCCAAAAAAGTTTGTTTGCCATCACGGGTGTGGTTGGACCAAATCGACGAGCCCTTCAGATGCCGCTCCTCCCGGACTGTAGGATTCATATAATACGGCGCGTAGATGTTAAGCAGCTGCACAGCGTCCATATAGCTAAGACGATATCCCGGATCGGCGCTGGTGTGGTGGATAACTATTGTGTCGATAGACTTGCGCTGCTCGTCCAGGTTTGGCCCGGCATCGGCCAAGGCTACCCTGCCCTGCAGCAGCTCTTCCTCAAAAAAGTGCCTGATTTTCTTATGAAATTGATCTCGCCCCTGCCGATCTAGACTTGCAACCGTTTCTTTGGCAAAGGGGACCAGCTCCGTATACCAATCGGGGTCTGAGATCCTGCGCTGCCAATAAGCTTCGTCAAAATGGCGGTTATTACTCATCCGCGTTTTTATCAGACGGCATAAACTTGAGGCTGGCAGAGTTTATGCAGAACCGCTGGCCGGTAGGCTGACCTGGCGCATCGTTAAAGAGATGACCAAGGTGGCTGCCGCAATTAGCACAGGTTACTTCTATGCGCCGCATGCCAAGGCTATTATCTTCGGAGAGCTTAACTGCGCCGGTACTGGCAACGTCATAAAAACTTGGCCAACCGGAACCGCTATCAAATTTGTGATCGCTTTTAAATAATTCCGCTCCACAAACCGGGCATACATAGCTGCCTTTTTCCTTATTATCTAAAAGCTTGCCCGTGTAAGGTGCTTCCGTCCCCTTTTCGCGCAGGATATGATACTCTTCCGGAGTCAGCTTTTTGCGCAACTCCTCATCTGTTAATTGCATAGTCATAGGCCCTCCTCCTAAACTAAATTATACGTGCTCGGGCGCTTCAATTCCCAGTAACCCAAGCCCGTTTTTAAGAACATCGGCGTAGGCCTGTACCAGTCTTAGGCGGTTAGCTTCACGCGGGTCGCCAATTACACGATTGCCTTCGTAAAAGCGATTGAAGTTCTGCGCCAATTCATAAAGATAGGTGGCTATATGGTGCGGCATCAAATCCTGTGTAGCTCTGTCTACAATTTCGGGGTATTCGCTGATTTTGCGCACTAGACTGCGTTCCCTAGGCTCCAGATTCTCTATATCACCGCCTGCTTCTCCGGCTTTTTTCAGGATACTACGAGCCCGGGCGTGAGCGTATTGTAAATAAGGTCCGCTGTTGCCTTCCAGGCTAACTGATTCCTCTGGATCATAGATAATATCACCTCCTAGCCTCTGCTTTATAAATGCGTACTTTACTGCGCCTAGCACAATTTGCTCGCTCGCTTGTCCGACTCTTTTGGTGTTTGCCTTCGCTGTTAAGTCTAGAATGTCTACTGCACGAATAATGTTACCCAGACGGCTGCTCATTTTTACTCCGCCGGGCAATTTGACCTGCCCATGCGTTAGATGAGAGGTGTTTTGAATCATCTCGGGTGCAAACTGCTCCACACTTTTG
>JAQGHE010000020.1 GCA_028288985.1 Candidatus Saccharimonadota bacterium | reverse complement strand
ATCATTAGCCTGCTGGGCGTGGACTCGCGCCAAGAGGTAGAACTCAGGCTCCGGATGGGAGCAGCTGCCGCTGGCGGAGTTACATTTTTCCGGGAAAACCTTAGCCTTGCCTGACCTTCAAACAGTTTAAAATATTGACAGTAGCATGATGGCATAGCTCCTCAGTTTTGGGAGGAGTATCGGAGCCGCTTTCCCTCGCGGGAGAGCTCTTTCTTTCGTAAGAATTATTGCTGAAGCTTAAGCCAAAAACATTATCATAGAGTGATGATCCCCAACCTAAAGCTAAACAACGGCATTGAAATTCCGGCCATCGGCTTTGGCACCTGGCAGCTGTCTGAGGGCGAGGAAGTTGAACAGTCAGTCTCGATCGCCCTAAAGGCCGGTTACCGCTTGATAGATACCGCCAAAATTTACGGCAATGAGTACGGGGTAGGGAAGGCCGTGCGGGAAAGCAGCCTCGAGCGCAAAGAAGTTTTTATAACTACCAAACTCTGGGCCCGCGACTTAGGTTTTGATAATGCTTTCGAAGCTTTTGAAGAGTCAAAAAATAACCTGAAGCTAGAGTACATAGACTTGTACCTGATCCATTGGCCGGGGCCAAGCCCGCGGGTATGGCTGGATTCCTGGCGGGCGCTGGCCCAAATCTACCAAAAAGGAGACGCAAGGGCGGTAGGCGTATCCAATTTTGAAGTTAGTCACCTGGAGCGGTTACTGGATAATACGACGCTGCCGCCGGCAGTCAACCAGATCGAATTTCATCCTTTTGTTTATAAAAAACAGGCCCCCATACTGAATTTCTGCGTAGCCAACGATATCGTAGTCGAGGCTTACAGCCCTCTCGCCCAGGCTCGCCAAATGAATCACCCGGTTATATTGGAGATCGCCGAAACATACTCTAAAACTCCCGCCCAAGTTCTGCTTAGGTGGGCTATCCAGCACGGTACCATCCCGATACCGCGGTCCTCAAATTCGCAGCGCATCAGAGAAAACCTGGATGTCTTTGACTTTGAACTCCAAGAGGAGCAGATGCTGCGGCTTAACAATCTCAGCACGGGCGTCAGTGTTTTATAAGCGTAAGAGTAATTTTGCTACAATGATGTAAATGCCTGAAGACATCGATAAGAAAGTATTTCCTAAGGATTTCATGTGGGGCGGCAGCACGGCTGCCCACCAGGTAGAAGGAGACACGCATAACCAATGGAGTGTGTGGGAACGCGCTAATGCCCAGCGCCTGGCTAAATCCGCTAAAAAGCGCCTTTCGTGGATGCCGTATTGGAAGAATATAAAAAACCAGGCCGAAGATCCGGATAACTACATCAGCGGCCGGGGCATAGACCACTATAACCACTACGAAAAAGATTTCGATATCGCCAAGAAATTGAATTTTAACGCTCACCGCTTCACCATCGAGTGGTCGCGCATAGAGCCCCAACCCGGCCAATGGAACCAGGAAGCCCTAGACCATTACCGCCGCTATATAAAAGAGCTCCGGGCCCGCGATATGGAGCCTGTTCTTAACATCTGGCACTGGACGGTGCCTGTCTGGTTTGCCAACCTCGGCGGCTTCGAGAAAAAGCGCAACCTGCGCTACTTTGAACGCTTCGTCCACAAGGTGGCGCTAGAGCTGACGGACGACGTCAAATACGTCATCACCCTAAACGAACCCAATGTTTACGCCAGCTTCAGCTATCTAACGGGCGAGTGGCCGCCGCAAAAGAAGAGCCTGCTGCTTATGATAAGGGTCTACCGCAACCTGGCGCGCACCCATAGGCGCAGTTATTACATCTTAAAACACCACCGCCCCAGCCTGCATATAGGCGTGGCCGCCCAGCTGGCCAACATCCAGGCTAAACGGGCTCATAGCGTTATGGATGAACTGATTACTGAGTGGATGCGGTATTTCTGGAACTGGTGGTTCCTGGCGCGCATCAGGAAAGAGCAGGATTTCGTAGGAGTTAATTATTATTTCACGGACTATTACCGCTTCAAACTGCCCGCCAAGCCAATAAATCCCAAGCTTCCCACTAATGACCTGGGTTGGTACATGGAGCCAGAGGGCATATATCCGCTGCTGCTGCGTATCTGGGCGCACTACAAAAAGCCGATCATGATTACTGAAAACGGCGTAGCCGACGAACAGGACCAATACCGTCGCTGGTGGATAGAGGAGACCATCGTGGCTATGGAGCGGGCTATGAGCGAGGGAGTAAACGTCATCGGCTACTTTCACTGGAGCCTGCTGGATAATTTCGAGTGGGCTTACGGCTGGTGGCCAAAGTTCGGCCTGGTCGAGGTTGATCCAAAGACTCTAAAGCGCAAAATCCGCCCAAGTGCCAAGTGGTTCGCCGCCCAGATCAAGAAGCTCTAGCCATCGCAACAGGTCCGACTCTTTTGCACTGCATCCGTTTTCAGGGGAATAAGCTTGACCATTATGAAGATTTGTGCTAGTATATATCTATGAAATCAGCAGATAAAACACTAATGCCAGGATTAAATGAAACAGCCCAAGCAGCTCTTGAGAGGTATTTGAAGGCCACTAGCCCTCAAGCTGCTACCGAGCATTACTCTGAAGCCGCTGATGTGGACAGAGAACACAGTAGAAAAGCACTGCGGACTGCCGGTGCTTTGTTGAGTATTGTTGGTGTAGCTGCCTTAGCTCAGGCCAATACAACGGCACGGGTAGTTAATGGTATTACTGCTCATGTCGAGAACATATTTAATGTTCCGTCCCCTCCGAAGCCAGAAAATGCCACAAATATATCTGTTGGCGATGTCATAAGTTATACAGACAAGGATGGCAACACAAAAAAGAGAAGGGTAAGTTTACTTTCTGACATTACGGTCGCCGCCTCGCAGGTAGATCCAAGTATTGACCAAGCAAAATTTAATAACATGTTAATTTCGGAGCATAGCTCAAGCATGTACCACGTTGGTGACACCTACATGGTTGATAAAAACCTAGGCATTAAAGACATCGGTCCTAGCGGATAACACGCATTTAGCACGCTATATGTTGTGTATAAGTCACGCTTAGTAAGAAACTGTGGAAAACGCCGAGAACCCCTCGGCGTTTTTTAGATAAAAACGCTTGCGTGTGGGTAAAGAACAACTGTATAGTGGCGTTAGTGGGTAAAAGTGGGTAACCAAAATAGTTACTCCACCGCAAAACAAAAACCACTAGCAGCTCTAAGAAAAGGAAGATCTATGGGAGACTACTTCGAACGCAAGTTAGACGACAAGCGTAGGCTGACAATTCCAGCCGAGCTTCGTGCTGAATTTGCATCGGGCGTAGTTATCACCCAAGGCTTTAAAAATTATCTGCACCTGTACCCGAAGTCCGTCTGGGACGAACATATGGAGCCGGCTCTAAAAGGCAACATCATAGATGAAGCCACAGCCGATCTGAACGTTCAATTCCGGATGGGTAAGACCGAGAGCGAGATAGATGCCAAACAGGGCAGAATCCCGCTTCCCAAGCACTTGCTTGACTACGGCGGCATAGACCGCGAAGTCGTAGCGGTGCGCGCCGGAAGATACTGGCGTTTATCGGCCAAAGCGTAGGCAGTTCGCTCCTTCACAATCCGGGCAAGCAAAAAAGACATTGACCAAAAAACACTAAACAAACGAACTAAACGTTCGAGGTTAGCTAATTGGCAGTCAGCCGATGGAAACAGGGTAACCACCGTTATCAAAACCCTCGCACATTACTTTTGTAACACCTCCCAAAACTCCACCTCACTTAAAAGTCTCTCTCAACAGAAACTTTTTTGAAGCTCATCTCGCAAGAAAGCAATTTCGCGCATTTAAGCTTCACTTTCACTCGTGAGCAATCACGGGTAAACAAAAACAAAAAAACCCAAAAAACAAAACGCTGGCTGCTAATTAGGTGACCTTGCAAAGCAGGGTCGGCTAATACGCACGGAATCATCCTTGCGGCTCGCCGAACCTTGCAAAAACAAAAACAAAAATGCCAAAAATAGAACATATGAACGATAAGGCGCCAATCCATACTCCTGTTATGGTCCAAGAGGTACTTACGTACCTGAGCCCCAGCAAAGGCGATAAATACTTGGATTTGACTGCGGGTTATGGTGGGCACGCATCAGCGGTAGCAGACGTTGCCGGGAAGCTAGAGCAAATGACTCTGGTTGACCGCGATTCCAGCGCCGTTGCAGCGTTAACCGAAAGGTTCGGCGCCGTCGAGATATTGCACGATGATTTTGCCGCCGCCAGCGAGAAATTGGCGTCAGCCGGCAGAAGCTACGATATGATTTTGGCAGATTTGGGAGCAAGTTCACTGCACCTTGATGAGGCAGGCAGAGGCTTTTCCTTCACCCGTTCTGGCCCGCTTGATATGCGAATGGATCCCCGGCAGGAATTAACGGCCGCGCATCTGTTAAACCATTCCGACGAGCAAGAGTTAGGGCGGATACTGCGCCAATACGGAGAAGAGCAGCGGGCTAGGGTCATCGCGAAAGCGATAATCGCCGCAAGACCGCTAACTTCTACCGATCAGCTTGCCCAAATAATCGAAAATACTGTGCCCAAAAGGTTCGGCAGGAAGAGAATTCATCCCGCCACTAAGACCTTTCAAGCGCTTCGGATCGCCGTAAACGACGAACTGAACCAGTTGAGCCGGAGTTTACCCCTTTGGGGTGGACTCCTTGCTCCTGGGGGAAGGTTAGTCGTAATCAGCTTTCACAGTCTGGAAGACCGGATCGTCAAACAGTATTTTAAAGAGAACGCCGGAGACCGGTATGATGCCGAACTTACCTTACTGACCAAAAAACCAATTACCGCCGGCCCTGATGAAATCGTTTCTAATCCGCGTGCCCGCAGCGCAAAACTGCGAGCCGCAGCGAAAATAAAAACAAAAACGAAAGGATAATACAGGAATCCTATGCCAATTACGGTAATGGATAAATCGCGTATGCAGCGGGTGACAGTTAAAGTCCTCCACTAAAAAGCGATGAAAGGTAGTGCCGGGGTAAAAACCTTGGCACTACCGCCCAAAATAAAAACAAAAATATGACATATTCAAGCTCTGTTGCACTCAGCCGGCGCAGCTACGCCCGGCGAAACCAAAATGCCGTATCCTTTCAAGCTACTACCCGCACCTTGGGACCGGTCAGCAATACTATTATCCTGATAGTTCTGGCCTGCCTTATAGGTCTTTTGTACCTCACCCAAGTCACCCGGACGAATAGTTACGGGTATACTATTAATGGATTACAGCAACAGCAAACAACGCTAAAGGATGAAAAGGCCAATCTAGAGGTAGCCGCGGCGCGGCTGCAGTCGCTGGAGCGGGTTGCTTCCAGCGCATCAGCTAAAAACCTAGTTAGCCAAACTCCATCCGGTGTGATCCAGCAATAATTTAAATGAATCCAGAATCAAGGACGCGCCCGAGCAAAACCTCGAGTGCCAACCGCCGGTTATACGTGTGGTATGGCGCTTTGCTGTTTGTTGGGCTGATTGTGATTTTGCGGTTATTTTATCTTCAGGTTATCAGGCACGATTATTACCGCCAGGCTGCCTTAAACGACCAGCTTAAGCAGTACTCTATCCCTGCGGAGCGGGGGGTCATCCAGGCCCACGATTCCACCGGCATCGTGCCTATCGTTTTAAATCAGAAGCTCTACACGCTCTACGGCGACCCGACGCTTGTAAAAAAAGCCGATGAGACCGGCGCCAAAGTAGCCGGCGCGGTCGGCGGCAGCGCTGAGGAGTACGCTAACCTGCTAAAAACCAAAAAAACCCGCTACGTGGTGCTTGCTAAACGCTTAAGCGCCGTCCAAAAAGACAGCATTACCAAACTTAAGCTGCCCGGGGTAGGCACTCAGGCTCAAGACTACCGGACGTATCCTGAAGGCAGCTTGGCAGCCCAACTGCTTGGTTTTGTTAACAATGATGGGGCGGGGACCTACGGCATAGAGCAATTTCTCAATAGTCAGCTGGCCGGGTCGCCGGGAATGCTTAAGGCCATTACCGATGCTGCCGGCGTGCCGCTGGCTGCCAGCCGCGATAACGTGCAGATAAATCCAAAGGCCGGCGACAACGTAGTGCTGAGCATGGACGTCGGAATGCAGAAACAGTTGGAAACCATTTTAAAGAATGGTCTGGACCGCGCCAAAAGTTCCTCCGGAAGCGCCTTGATTATGGATCCCAACACCGGGGCTATCAAGGCAATGGCCAACCTGCCGACATACGATCCTTCCCAGTACTACAACGTTCATGACGGCAACGTCTTTAATAACGCCGCCGTCAGTTCGCCGCTGGAAGTCGGATCAGTCATGAAGACCCTGACTGCCGCAGCGGCTCTCGACCAGGGAGTCGTGGGGCCGGACACTTCTTATTACGATCCCAGCCACTGGCTGCTGGATGGATCCGAGGTAACAAATATTGAAGAGGACGGCGGAGCCGGCACCCAGAACATTGCCAATATCCTAAACTTATCAATCAACACCGGCGCCACGTGGATGCTGATGCAGATGGGGCACGAAACGGGCAAGGTTAACGCCCAGGCCCGGGACCGCTGGCACGATTATATGGTCAACCACTACCAGCTGGGCAAGCTTACCGGCATAGAACAAGGCTACGAGGCCGCCGGCTACATCCCGCCGCCCGATAAGGGCTACGGCCTGCAGCTGACTTACGCCAACACCAGCTTCGGCCAAGCTATGACGGCCACGCCGCTGCAGATGGCGGCCGCCCTTTCAGCAGCCTTGAACGGCGGTACTTATTATCAGCCGCATCTGGTAGATCGCTACACTGACAG
This sequence comes from Candidatus Saccharimonadota bacterium, assembly GCA_028288985.1. Classification (GTDB taxonomy): domain Bacteria; phylum Patescibacteriota; class Saccharimonadia; order Saccharimonadales; family UBA10212; genus JAQGHE01. The sequence continues at coordinate 16,209 of JAQGHE010000020.1, read as the reverse complement.
CTCCGGCAAGACAACTATCAAGAAACCAGTAGTGGTCAGGCAAAACGTTGTTTCCTCTAAAGTCAGCCGGCAGCTGCAGGGTCTGATGGAGTACGTGGTAGCCGGACACTTGCAGGAGGGATTCTCATACCTGAAATTCCCGGCCGGCTATAGCGTAGGCGGCAAGACCGGAACGGCCCAGATAGCCAACCCGACCGGCGGCTATTATGCCGATAAGTACAACGGGACATACATGGGCTTCGTTGGCGGCGATAAACCGCAGTATGTAATTGTCGTGCGGGTAAACCAGCCGGGGGTAGGGGGCTATGCCGGGTCACAGGCCGCTCAGCCGCTTTTCGCCGATCTTGCCCATATGCTGATTAATGATTTTAACGTTACTCCCAGGAGTGGATCCTAGTGATATAATTAACGCTGAAGATCTTCAAAATAGACATGGAAAACCTACAACTAACACTTACCCCAACCACCATCCAGCAGATGTTCGTGCTGGCTTTTTTAAGCTTCGCGGCCAGCATGGCTCTGACGCCGATATACACTTCCGCGGCCTTTTCCGGCAAGTGGTGGAAGAAGCAGCGCACCACAACTGTTACCGGCGAAAAAGCAACCGTATACCATAAGCTGCACGCCGCCAAACACACTCGCAATATCCCCACCATGGCCGGTATCATCTTCGTGCTGTCCACCCTTATAATTACGCTCAGCGGGAACTTAAGCCGCAGCGAGACCTGGCTGCCGCTGGCCGCCATGACCGGAGCCGGCATAATCGGCCTCTTCGATGATTTTATTAACATCCGCGGCATTGGCGGCGGTATCGCTGGCATGCGCGCTAAAGTTAAATCCCTGTTTCTGCTGGCCATCGCCTTCGTCGGCGGCTGGTGGTTTTATTCCAAGCTTGGCGTTGATACCCTGCACATCCCGTTCTTCCATACCTGGCACATCGGTCTTTTGATCATCCCGCTGTTTATGCTGGTTATCTATTCCACGGCTAATGCCGTAAACATCAGTGACGGGCTGGACGGCCTGGCCGGCGGCTTGTCGGCTATCGCTTTTGGGGCCTACGCCTTGATCTCTCTGGTAGAGCATAAGTACGGCCTGGCCGGTTTTTGCATGACTATACTTGGGGCACTGCTTAGCTATACCTGGTTCAATATCTACCCGGCGCGCTTTTTTATGGGGGACGTCGGCTCGTTTGCTCTTGGTACGGCTCTAGGGGTGGTAGCGATGCTTACGGGCACCGTTTTGCTGCTGCCGGTAATCGGCCTGGTTTTCGTGGTAGAGGCCGGCTCTGTGGCTCTGCAGCTGCTGAGCAAGAAGTTTAGAAATGGTAAGAAAATATTTATCTCTACGCCCATCCATCACCACTTTGAGGCTATTGGCTGGCCCGAGACCAAAATAACCATGCGTTTTTGGGTGATAGGGCAGATTTCGGCGTTTGTCGGGCTGATCCTATTTCTTCTCGGAGGATTCTAAAGTGGATGGCCGTCGCCGGCGTACTCTGGCCGCAACCACGGTCGGAGCCGTCCGCCGCCATAAGCCAGACTACTTACTGCTTATCCTGGCGTCCTTGCTTTTGACCATCGGCCTGGTGGTAGTTTATTCCATCAGTCCGGGGTTGGCCGCTTCTCAGCGGATCAGCCAGAACCACTTTATAACCAAGCAGCTCATCGCTGTTCTGCTGGGAGCGGCCGGTTTTGCGGCTGCCTCGGTGCTGCCGGTTGAGTTCTGGCGCCGCAACGCTAAGAATCTCGCCGTCCTGGCCGTCATCGGCTGCGTGGTAGTCATGATTACCCCTATTAACGCTACCTATCCGGCGCATCGCTGGATAAGGCTTGGCGGATTCTCGTTTCAGGTGGCAGAGCTTATCAAGCTGGCGCTGCTGGTTTATCTGGCCGCATTTATAACCACTCAGTTGAAAAAGGGTAAAATGACCGACTTTAAAAGCACTCTTCAGCCGTTGCTTTATCTGTTGCTTGGGATCGGGATAGTGGTCGCCAAAGCACAGAGTGATCTGGGTTCTGCCGGAGTTATGGTCGTGATGATTGTTGCCGCCGCCTTTACGGCCGGCATCCCCCTAAAAAGGATCGTCCTAATTGGGGGGGTGGTGCTGGTGCTGGTGACCTTGGCTATCGCCAGCAGCGGCTATCGGCGGGAGCGCCTAGCTAACTTCCTGCATCCCCAAAGCAACTGCCAGGGCAGTGGCTACCAAGCCTGCCAGGCGCTGATCTCTGTCGGCTCCGGTGGTTTATTCGGCCTGGGGCTTGGTTACAGCGTGCAGGCCTACGGATACCTTCCGGAAGCTTCCAACGACTCCATCTTCGCCATCATCGGCGAGAAGTTCGGCTTTATCGGCACTTTTATCATCCTGGTCATTTACGGCGCCTTCATAACCCGGCTCAAGCAGATTATCGAACGCACGGCCGATTCGTTCTCCCGCTTGCTGGTCGTGGGCGTGATGGCCTGGTTTAGCACCCAGATGATTATCAACGTCGGGGCTATGCTGGGCTTACTGCCGCTTAAAGGCATAACCTTGCCGCTAATCAGCCAGGGCGGCACCAGCTTGGTCTTTATGACGGCAGCGTTGGGCATTGTTTTCCAGATTTCACGCTATACTAGTTACAAGATAACAGGGCCCAATATTACCACTGATGAAGCATCACGAATTTCCAACAATAGCTTTGACGGGCGGGGGGTCAGGCGGCCACATAACCCCGCTCTTGTCACTCGCCCGCGAACTTAAAGCACAAAGGCGCGATTGCCAGATAGTATATATCGGCCACAAGGGCGATCAATTCGATAGTCTGCGTGCCGGCAGCCACGATTTTGATTTCATGGCATTTATAAATGCCGGAAAGTTCCGGCGATATCACGGGGAGAGTTTTTTCTCGCATCTTTTTGATGTAAGAACCATCACTCTCAATATCCGCGATTTCTTCCGGGTCATTAAAAGCATAGGCACGGCTTACCGGGTACTGGCGCGCACTCAGCCCGACGTGCTGTTCAGTAAAGGCGGTTTTGTAGCGGTGCCCGTCGGCATTGCCGCCCGGCTCAAGGGGATCCCGATTATTACGCACGATTCCGACACCTTGGGCGGCCTGGCCAATAGAATAGTCGGCCGCTGGGCTACCGTGCACGCTACGGGCACGCCCGCCAAGAACTATCCTTACCCTAAGCAGTCCGTGAGATATGTCGGCATCCCGCTGGACGAGCATATCAAGCCGGTTACGCCAGCCATTCAAAGTGAATTCAAGGAAGCTATAGGGATTCCAAAGCAAAGCCTATTAATTCTAGTCACCGGTGGTGGTAACGGCTCAAAGCATCTGAACGATATGGTGGTCAGCTTAGCACCCCATTTGCTGCGCACAAATCTGGCGGCTTATGTAGTCCACCTCACCGGCAGTAAGAATCTGGAGGCCGTGAAGGACGGCTACGCTCGGGATTTGGACAAAGAGCAGCTTCAAAGAGTCAAGGTAATGGATTTTGCCAACGATCTCTATAAATATAGTGCCGCCGCCGACCTGATTATCAGCAGAGCAGGGGCTACGGCGATCGCCGAGTACGCTGTGCAAGGTAAGGCCTGCATCATTATCCCCAGTCCGTTTTTGGCCGGCGGCCACCAGCTGGGCAATGCCCGCGCTCTGGCGGAACAGGATGCCGCCGCGATAGTGGAAGAGAAGGCTACGCCCAAGGAACTACTGGCGGTTATAGACCAACTGCTAGCTGATGACCACCGACGCTGGGAGTTATCCGAAAACATAAAAAAGACAGCCAAGCCTGGGGCCGCCAAAAAACTGGCCGAAATCGTCCTTGAAGTTACCGGTAAATAATGGATAAAAAAGACACCAACAGAGCTCGTACGAGGACTGCTGCCGCGCCGCGCAAGCGACCGCCCACTTCCAACTACTATCGTAGCGGTGCCGGTTCAGTGGGGGAAGGCAGCCCTTTTGAGCAAAAAGTAAAAACCGTAAATAAATTATCAAAATTTTGGGTTAGAACGCTTGATGTCTTGCTAGTCCTGCTCTTACTTTATCTTCTGATACACAGCCTGATCTTAAAGCCCAAGGCGCGCGTCGTCGTCAACGATACCAGCTATCACTCGATGGTAAATTACCAGGATTCTATCAATAATTATCTTGGGGCTCTAAGGAATCATAATAAGATAACTTTTAGCGAGAACGGCGTAGTAAACGCCCTTAAACGAGATTATCCGGAAATTACCGCCGCCGCCGTAGAATTACCGGTGTTCAGTCAAAGCCCGGTAGTGCGTCTGCAGATAGCGGCGCCAAGTTTCTTTTTAAGTTCGGCGGACAAAGAATATTTAGTAGATGCCAGCGGCAGAGCGGTGGCTTACGCTAGCCAATACCCGCTAGTTAAGAATTTACCGCAAATTATCGACCAAAGCGGCTACGAGGTTTCCCGCGGTAAGCAGGTGCTAAGTTCCCGGGACGTCTCGTTCATAAAAAACCTGGTCGAGCACAGCAATAGTTCAGGTATTAAGCTGCAATCCTTAATTTTGCCAAGCAGCCCCGAGGAGTTAGATCTGCGCGCTGCCGACAAGTCCTACTTCGTTAAATTTTATCTGGGGGGAGACTCGGATTTGCAGATTGGGCAATTCCTGGCAAGCCGTCATGAGTTTGCTCAAAAAGGCACTAACCCTGAGCAATATCTTGATGTCCGGGTCAGCGGCAAAATTTTCTACAAGTAACATATTTAACAGCCCGGCATCTCTCTTAGGAGCTAAATTATAGGTGGAGGTATTTAATATGGCTAAATACGGACAAAAAGCTGAAGACAAGGTAGAAGAATCGATGCACGAATATAAAAAAGGCCAGCTAAAATTCAGCAGCGGCAAGAAGGTTACCAGTCGTAAGCAAGCTGTGGCTATCGGACTTTCCGAGGCTAGAAGCGAAGGTGGAAAAGTACCCAAAAAATCTGAATAGCTAAAGGCTAAATCCGGAGCACAAGGATTACTATTGTCATTAACGTTAGCAGTAGTATATTTAGCTTATGGTAATAACTCACGGCGTAGTGTCGGGAGAACAAGTAAATAGGGAGTCAGAAGTACCAGTCGAAGTCAAATACTGGATGACGACTCTGGAGGATGGAGCACCTGTTATTGATGTCCAGGGTTATTTAGAGGACCTTTTTGAGGCCATAGACAGCGAGGGCTCTCCTAACACGGAACTTCTTGATTATGTAGCAGAGAATTTAAGTATATATACGATGCCCGTCATTAACGGCATGGTGAGGTGTGGCGACGCGGATGCAATATTACCGGCCCTACGCAAAATACCGGGAGTTTTGGAAGCAGCCACAGCATTGTCTGAGGGCGAGAGGAGAAAACGGATACCAGATGATCATTTGGACGCTCTTAGAGATGATTGGGAGTATTGCGTCCATTCATGGATGGGAGATGTTCAGGGAGTAGCGCTCTCTATCCTGGAGGAAGAGGGACGTATGGAAACGCTAGACCCTTACGGGAGAATCGGCAGACTTGCTTCTAGACTTGCCGGAATAACCGTTCAAAAGACTAAATCGGTATTCGCAATTTAATCAGCTAATCTATTCGGTAACTGTAACTACAGCGGTCATATTGGGGTGTATGGAGCAGTGGTAGTGGAAGGTGCCAACCTCGTTGAACGTGAAGCTGTAGGTCTCGCCGTGGGCTAACTGGGGAGAGCTTGGGCCGTTTTTGCCGTCATTCTCGGTGGCGGTGTGAGGAATATTATCTTGGTTTATCCATTTGATGGTGGTGCCTTTTTTGACCGAGATGCTGGCTGGCGAGAAGTTCATGTTAATGATGGATATCTCGTTTGCCCCTGTTGGCACCGGACCGCTGTTGGTACTACTTTGGGTGTTGCTGCTCTGGGTCGTGCTTGTTGATTGAGTGGTAGCGGGATTATTTGAGTTGTTATTTTTATTATGCCTACTGATCGCCACCCCGATTCCGGCGGCGATTATTATAACGGCTACTATAGCCGCGATTAGCTTGTTCATCTTTAGTACTCCTATTTTATTAGCCTATTATAACGCTAACAGCAAATGGCCTGACTGTAAGGGTTTTAACAGCCTGTTTATCCCCCTGGCGATAACCTGATGCTAAGGAGGAGCATACATGCGCGCCATATGGACCGGTTCGATCAGCTTCGGACTTGTTAATATCCCGGTAAAAATGTACAGCGGCAGCGAGCGGCACGATGGCCTGGATTTGCGGATGTTAAACAAGAAAGACCATTCGCCGATCCGCTATGCCCGCGTTTCCCGCAGGGACGGGAAGGAAGTTCCTTATGAAGACATAGTTAAAGGTTACGAGTGGCAGGACGGGGACTACATTGAATTAACAGATGAAGACTTTAAAAAAGCTGATGCTCAGAAGACCAAGACTCTGCAGATCAAACAATTTGCTGACGAGGACGAACTAGATAGCCGTTATTACGAAAAGCCATATTACCTGGAACCCGCCAAAGGCGCCGAGAGAGCCTATGCGCTCCTGCGGGAGGCTCTGGAGAAGTCCGGCAAAGTAGCTTTGGTCAAATACGCTATGAGGGCCCGGGATAATATGGGTGTCATAAAACCTCAGGGCAGGGCATTGGTGCTGAACCAGATGCGGTTTCCGTCTGATTTACGCGACACTGGCGGCTTGAATCTGCCGGATAAAAATCTGGCCAGTAAAGAAGAGTTAGATATGGCCCTGGCCCTGGCAAATCAGCAGACTAAACCATTTATCCCGGAAGATTGGCACGACGAATACACCGAGGAGCTCGAGAAAATCATCGCTGAAAAGGCCAAAGGCCACAAACCCAAAGCACGGGGCAAGGAGCCGGAAAATACTAAAGTAGAAGACCTGATGAGTACGCTTAAGGCCAGCCTTGAAAACAAGAGGTAGAAGTGTCTTTAGCTAAATACAAGAACAAGCGGAAGTTTCCGCAGACCCCGGAGCCCTCGGGGCAGTTAAAAAAAACTAAGTCCAAACAATTGGCCTTCGTAGTCCATAAGCACCTGGCAAGCCGCCTGCATTATGATCTGCGCCTCGAATTAGGAGGGGTACTCAAGAGTTGGGCCATACCAAAGGGGCCTTCAATGAACCCGGGGGATAAACGGCTGGCCATGATGGTGGAGGATCACCCTTATGAGTACCGCACTTTTGAAGGTGTCATTCCGGAAGGTAATTACGGAGCCGGCAACGTAATAATCTGGGATCAGGGAACTTATGAACCCCGGGCCAAAACGGAAGATCCGGAGAAAAATTTATCAGAACAGTTGGAAAAAGGCCACCTTACTTTTATTTTGCACGGCCAGAAGCTAAAGGGAGAGTTCGCCCTGATTAAAAGCCCTCACATGGGGAGTAATGCCTGGTTGTTGATAAAAAAGAAAGATGAGTACGCCACGACAGAGGACGTAACCAAACAAGACGAGTCTGTAGTTAGCGGCCGGAGGGTGGGCGATATGGAATCTGACAAGATCGACGACTTATCAGGGACTCCCGAAGCGCCGATGCCTGAGCAGGTTAAACCGATGCTGGCTACGCTAGCTAAAGAAGTCTTTGACGATCCTGGTTGGCTTTATGAGATCAAGTGGGATGGTTACCGGGCAATCGGGTCCTGGGACGGCAGCCAAGTGGAACTATATTCCAGGAATGGCAATGACTTCACTAAGTATAAGGAAGTTACAGAAGCGCTACGGAGCTTGCGGCACAGGGCAGTTATTGACGGCGAGATAGTAGTGCTTGACCCAGAGGGCCGGGCGCACTTTGAATGGCTGCAGAACTACGCCAGCAAGCCTCAAGGGCAGCTGGCTTACTACGTTTTTGATATCTTGTGGTGCGACGGCCACGACCTTATGGGCTTGCCGCTGATTAAACGCAAAGATATCCTCAAAAAAATCGTTCCGGGCACTTCGGCTATCCGCTACAGCGATCATATTGAGGGCCGGGGAACGGAGTTTTATAAAACCGCCGAATCTCGGCACCTGGAGGGCATCATGGCCAAAAACAGGGACAGTAAATATCGCCCCGGCTACCGCAGTCGGCAGTGGCTTAAAATCAAAACCCATCTGCGCCAAGAAGCGGTAATCGGCGGCTTTACCGAACCCCGCGGCTCCCGCAAGCACATCGGTGCCCTGATACTCGGTGTCTACGAAGGCGACAAGCTGAGATATATCGGACATACCGGCGGCGGCATCCCAACGGAACAAATGCCGGCTCTTCGCTCTCAGCTGGAGAAGCTGGAGATAGAAAGTTCTCCCTTCGCCGATAAATTTAAACCGAACGCCCCAGTTCACTGGGTGTCGCCAAAACTGGTTGCCGAAGTCACTTTCAGCGAATGGACCAGCGATGGGCATATGCGCCAGCCGATATTCATCGGCCTGCGCGAAGACAAAGACCCCCGCGAAGTCACCAGAGAGAAACCGGTAGATGCTGATGACGTGAAAGATGACAAACCCGCAGAGCCATCACCCAACAGAGGGGATTTGAAGTTCACGCATCTGGATAAAGTCTTTTTTCCCGAAAAAGGCTACACCAAGGGCGATCTGGTCGAGTATTACAAATCGATTGGTGATTATATCCTGCCGTACATCAAAGACCGGCCGCACTCGCTGCTGCGGCAGCCTAACGGCATAAATGGAAAAGCATTCTTTCAAAAAGATGTGGATCATATGCCTCCCGACTGGATCAAGACGGTGCCTATCTATTCCGAGTCAAACCAAAAAGAGATTAACTATCTGGTCGTAGACAAGCTTGCCAGCCTGCTCTATATGGTGCAGCTGGGCTGCATAGAGATAAATCCCTGGAATTCTCGAGTGCAGGCGCTTGCCAGGCCTGATTGGTGCGTACTTGATCTTGATCCGGAGGACATTGCCTTTTCTGAAGTGGTCAAGGTAGCTCAGGTGATTCACGATCTCTGTGAGGAATTCAAAATTTCTCACTACCCCAAGACATCCGGTAAAACCGGCATCCATGTCTACATTCCACTGGGTGCTAGATATGACTATGAGCAAACCAAACAATTCGGGCAGCTGCTGGCTAATCTGGCGCATCAACGCATTCCGGACACGACCAGCTTGGAGCGCAGCCCCGCTAAGCGTCAGGGCAGGGTATACGTCGATTATCTCCAAAATCGGCAAGGGCAGACCCTGGCAGCACCTTACTCGGTGCGGCCGACTGTAAGCGCAAGTGTATCTACGCCGCTTCATTGGGACGAGGTAAACCAGCGCCTGGACCCGATGAAGTTTACTATAAAAAATACAGCCAAGAGGCTTAAGAGTGTGGGGGACATTTGGAAGCCGGTCATCGGTCCCGGCGTAGACATCGGGAAGATCATAGACTCAATTTCAGGATGAAAGTCCTGGTTGGCACTTCGGGATGGATTTATAAGGATTGGGACAAGCGATTCTATCCGGCGGATATGCCAGATCGGGAGAAGCTGAAGTACTACGCGCAGCATTTTCCAACGGTAGAAGTAAATAACAGCTTCTACCGACTGCCCAGCGAAGATAATTTCAAGAATTGGCGGGCGCAGGTACACAGGGATTTTTTATTCTCGGTTAAATTAAGCCGTTTTTTGACGCATATCAAAAGGCTGAAGCTGGAGGAGAGCACCAATGAAGGCGTAGACAGATTTTGCTCACGGGCACAGCACTTAAGAGCTAATCTGGGCGTCGTTTTAGTACAGTTACCTGCTAATTTCAAAGCGTCAGAGGAGAAAGTGGAGAATTTGGCGCATCAGTTCGCCAAGGCTGAGCAAAATTACAAAATGCCTTTCCCGCTGGCTATGGAATTCCGCCACGCCAGCTGGTTTACGTATAAAATATTTGAACTTCTGAGGGCTCATAACATAGCTAGTGTTATCAACAGCTCGCCGGACATGTGGCCGGCTAGCCGGGAGTTTACAGCCGACTTTGCCTACATCCGCTTCCATGGCAGCCAGACACTGTACGCGTCTTCCTATACTGACAAAGAACTAAATGAGTGGGCGGCTTTTATAAAAAAAGAAGCCGGAGACTGCAGCCGGGTATATTGCTACTTCAACAATGACAGGAGTGCCAGGGCTATAGAGAATGCCCGCTATCTATCTGCTTTATTAGCTGGGCAGTAAAAGCTAATGCTATAATTGAGTCCAATGATCGAAGCAAAGCACCTCGGCAAAACATATAAATCACTTCGCGATAAGAAAACAGCCGTAGACGATATTTCTTTTAATGTAGAGCTAGGGAAGGTTACCGGATTTGTAGGCCCTAACGGCGCCGGTAAATCCACAACTATGAGATTGATGCTGGGGCTCGATATTGGGGAGGGAAAGACTAACTTTGACGGGAAGCTCTTGCACCAGTATTCTCGGCCCTCAAAAATAGTAGGGGCCCTTTTAGAGGTAAAAGCTTTTCACCCGACCCGTTCAGCGCGCAATCATCTGAAGGTGCTGGCCGCTGAAGGGAACATACCAGATAGTCGGGTTGCGGAAGTTCTGGACATCGTAGGTCTAGCTGATGTGGCCAAAAAAGGCCCAGGGAAGTTTTCACTGGGCATGTCCCAGCGGCTAGGTATAGCCGCCGCTCTCCTTGGCAGCCCCAAATACCTTATTCTGGATGAGCCGGCTAACGGCTTGGACCCCGAGGGTATTGTCTGGCTGAGAGAATTTATCAGGGATTATGCCAAAAAAGGTAATGGAGTGTTTATTTCCAGCCATTTACTTAACGAAATGGCTCAGATGGCGGACAATGTAGTCGTTATCGGAAAGGGCAGGCTGGTTACCACTGCGCCGATCAAAGAACTGTTATCAAAAAATGCCGATACCACGGTTTTTGTACGGGCTGAAAATCTGGCTAAGTTAGAAAAAGAACTGGATGGTGCCGGGCTAAGTTTCACAAAAGAAAAGGACGGGCTTTCGGTGGTGACGTCAAAAACGGATGCGATCGGCAAACTGGCGGCCAAAGCCGGCAGTACCGTCTTTGAACTAACAAAGCGATCGGCCTCGCTGGAAGAGGCGATCTTAGGCCTAACCGAAGAAGCGCAGGAATATAAAGCAAAGGACCTCGAGCAATGAAAGCAGCATTAAAGGCAGAACTGCGGAAACTTTTAACCGTGCGCTCAACCTATATCCTTACGGGCATAGCTGTTCTAATTATGGCTTTCGTTTCATTTTGGATTATGGGCTATAAGTATAGCGGCCACATTGATAGCAATTTTCTGAACTATAACGCTCTGCAGGCCATGCCTGTTATTTCGCTGTTCGCGGTCATAGTCGCCATACTCCTCATGGGCCATGAGTACCGCCATAACACCATTTTTTATACGCTCACGGCCAGCAATAGCCGCAGCAAAGTGCTGGCTTCTAAGATTCTCGCTGTCCTTGGCTATGTTCTGGTCCTGACAATTGCCGCCACGGCTATTAACCTGCTGCTAATGAATTACGGCCACAATCTGGCAGGGCATCCGCTGCCGCACCAGGATCTTAATTTAGCCGATGTGATCACCAAAGGTCTCTTCTATGTCGTGGGCTTCGCGCTGGCCGGTCTGCTTTTCGCCACGCTGATCCGGAATTTAATTTTTGCTATTGTTTTCATGCTTATTGTCCCCAATACGGTAGAGTCCTTGCTCACCCTACTACTGAAGCATAAGGCGGTATACCTGCCATTTTCAGCGCTGTCGCAAGTAATAGGCACTCAAGGTTCCAATAACGGGCCTCTAGATATGGGGCATTTGTCACCGGGCAGAGGCGCCGCCGTGTTTGGCGCGTACCTTGTTGTCGGCTGGCTGATCACCTGGATCCTATTCCTTCGCCGCGACGCTAATTAGTCGGTTATAATAAGTTTAAGCATGATAAAACATCTTCCCGGTAGGGTTCTTGGAGCGGCTTTGGTACTGCTGGCTCTGGTTTTTATCAATTATATTACCGCCACTCGTCAGGTGTACGCTGCCTCCTGCGTTTCCCAGCCCACAGCCGCCTCCATCAGCCTGAGTCTGAAATCTCAAGGTTAGCGATAAGTTGTTAATTTTCGCCAGCGATTTATACTTATGCTTATGAGTCGTAGCCAAAAAGGCTTCAGCATGGTTGAATCCATCATTGTCGTAGCCGTAATCGGGGCAATCTGCGGTGCGGGCTGGTTTGTGTATGATCACAGAAAGACCGCGGACTCTATCTATAAAGGCTCTCCTAATCCTGGCGCCGTGTTAGCCACTCCCAATAATAAAAATGTAACCGCCAAAAAAACAAAAATCTCAGAATTTGGCATCCAGTTTACCGCCCCGGTGACGCTGAAGGATCTGACCTATAAGATTTTAACCGTAGATTATAGCGGGTCAGGCATAAACACTCTTGGTGCTTATCCGACGGCATTCTTCTCCACCAAAGAGCTGGATAGTGCAGAGGGAGGCATGTGCAGCATTAAATCAGCCTCTTCAAACAGTGTAGCCCCTCTGGGTTACCTTACGAGGGCTACCGGCCAATACTCTACAGACACAGCGCCGACCAACGGATCCATTGTCACGTACCCGGCCAATCCGGATAGATCCAATCCTACCGGAACGCTGATTAAACAATTTCCGGAGTTCTATCTAGCCTACAGAACCGCAGGGCAGGGTTGCTTTAACCTTAGTGCTAATAACGAAAAGGCGCTGAACCTCGGCGGCCAGCTGTCTGCCGCTCTCAAAACAGCGACTGCCGCGCAGTAGATAAAAACAAGCCGGCAGAAGCCGGCTTGTTTCACTCCACCCTAACTTATTGCGCTTAAGGTATAGCTTAAAGTGTCCCCTACGTTTTTCCCATTTCTCATACCCCCTTAAATTAATTTGCCGTCCAAGCAGATGGATGAGCCGCTTGTAATACCTACTCTAAACCGGGTCACTTATAATTTGCTTAAAGCTGTTCGTTAAATACTTCAGCCGATTTTAAGAATTCGTCAACTATACTGGAGGTTATGAGGATTTTAGTTGTTGAGGATGATCACACCATCGCCAATGCCATAAAAGAAGGTCTAGAGCAGGAATCTTACGCTGTTGATGTGGCTTATGATGGGGAAGAAGGCTTTAGTTCTGCCAGATTTGAGGATTATGATTTGATTATTTTGGATCTGATGCTGCCGGGCATGGACGGCGTGCAGATTGCCCGCAAGCTGCGAGAAGCGTCCATCCACACCCGGATATTGATGCTGACGGCCAAAGGGCAGCTGAGCGATAAAGTTAATGGACTCAATACAGGCGCTGACGATTATATGGTAAAGCCGTTTTCGTTCGAAGAATTACTGGCCAGAGTCAAAGCCCTGCTACGCCGGCCTCACGAAAAAAAGGCGGAGGTTCTGCTGGTGGGGGATTTATCTCTCAACACGATAACTAAGGAAGTCCAAAGAGCGGATACGCCAATAAGACTCTCCAGCAAGGAATACGCCCTTTTAGAGTATATGATGCGCAACCAGGGTCGGATTTTAAGCAAGAATAACATTATCACCCACGTCTGGGATTTTGATGCCGACATACTGCCAAACACAGTGGAAGTATTTATAAAATACCTGCGCGATAAAATCGACAAGCCGTTTCCTAAAACTGATTTGATCCACACCGTCAGAGGCTTCGGCTACAAGATCGGCATAACTTAATGAATCCTGCCCACCCCTACCACTTTGATAAGCACACTCTTCGCCTGACCATCTCTTATTTGGCGGTCATTATGCTGATGAGCATTGGCTTCAGCGTAGTCTTTTATAATACTTCGTGGCACGAATTGGGCAGGCAACTGCCGCCGCAGTCTTATATGGATCTGCATGGCGTTTCGGGCGTCCGTGATCATTTTTTTGAAAATAGGATAGCGGAAGGGCGCGGAATTCTACTAAATAGATTGATTATTGTAAACCTGGTAACTCTGATTGCCGGCGCTTTCCTGAGTTATTTCCTTGCCCGCAGGAGTCTGGAGCCTATCGAGGAATCTATAGAGGCCCAGAGCAGGTTCACATCCGATGCCTCGCATGAACTTCGCACGCCGCTAACAGCTATACAGGCCAGAAACGAAGTGGCGCTTCGAAAACCAAAACTTAGCGTCCAGGAAGCCAAAGAAGTCATCAGGAGCAACCTGGATGAGGCAAAGAAGCTAAGCCGTCTCTCAGAGGGCTTGCTGCAGCTTTCCTACAATGATTCACATAACCTAAGCATTGCTCCGGTTTCGCTGAATGAAGCGGCTATGGAGGCCATAAACACGGTTCTAGACACAGCCCGGGCCAAAGGTATATCAATAGACGATAAAGCGCCCAATATTAAAGTCCTGGCGGATAAGCAAAATCTGTCTCAGGCCATCAGCATATTGCTGGATAATGCCATCAAATATAGCCCTGAAGGCAGTGTTATAGAAATAGGCGGTTATGCTAGGGGGAAGCAGGCCTATTTAACAGTGAAGGATAAAGGTGACGGAATAAAAGCTTCCGACTTACCGCATATTTTCCAGCGTTTTTACCGGACGGAAGCATCACGGACTAAAAAGGGCAGCAATGGCTACGGTTTGGGATTATCTATCGCCGATAAGATTATCACGCAGCATGGCGGCGAAATTACCGTAAAAAGCCAACCCGGCAAGGGCTCTACCTTCACCATCAGATTACCTGGTGCTTAAATAAATTCCACCCTCACTTAAGTGCTATTATTTCTTATATGAAGGGTAAAAAGCTAGCACTGGTGGCTACTATTATCGGCAGCGGTATAACGCTCCTGGATGGGACGGTTGTAAACCTGGCGCTTCCGCATATAGCATCAGATTTTCACGCCGGTTTTTCGTCACTGCAGTGGATAGTGGATGGCTATGCGCTTACCCTGGCAGCCTTAATTCTAATCGGCGGCTCCTTGGGCGACATCTTCGGCCGGAAGAAGGTATATTTAATAGGTTTAATCGGCTTTGGGATAGTCTCTCTGGCTTGCGGTCTGTCTCCCAGTAAAGAATGGCTTATCGCGCTCAGAACCTTGCAGGGGGTCTTTGGCGCGCTGCTTATACCTGGCGGCCTGGCTATAATCAACACCGACTTTCCGAAAGAAGAGAGGGGCGCCGCCATTGGCTTATGGTCGGCCTGGACAGCGTCGTTCGCGGCAATCGGGCCGCTGCTGGGCGGCTACCTGATCGATGTGGCTAGCTGGCGCTGGGTATTTTACATCAACGTGCCCCTAATTATCGTCTGCTGCATCCTAACCATCGTAGACGTAGAAGAGGGGCGCGACAGCCATAAGCGCACCGTAGATTTACCCGGGGCTGTTTTGACAGCCCTATCACTGGCCGGAATCACCTATGGGCTTATAGAGGGGCCCATTAATCACTGGGCGCTAACTTCCATTGTGCCGTTAATCGCAGGGATCATCTTTGCCGGATTATTCTTATGGCGGGAATCAACCGCTAAGGACCCGATGGTGGATTTATCGCTTTTTCGCTCGCGTAATTTTAGTGGGGCTAATTTGATGACCTTTGCTATGTATGGTGCTCTGGGCGGCTTTATTTTTAGCTTGGTAATCTATCTCCAGACTAAAATGGGCTATTCCAGCATTAAGGCCGGAATAAGTTTACTGCCTGTCACAATCCTAATGCTTTCTCTCTCCAGAAGAATGGGCGCCCTATCCCAAAAGATCGGCCCTAGAATGTTTATGACTGTCGGGCCGCTACTATCTGCTGCCGGGATGCTGCTTCTGGTTAATTATAGGCCGGGTGATAGTTATTTGACGGTGTTGCTGCCTCGGGTCATCCTCTTTGGGGCTGGTTTGGTTATGATGGTAGCCCCTTTGACCGCGACTGTTATGTCTAGCGTAGATGACACAAAGAGCGGTATCGCCTCTGGCATCAACAATGCCGTGTCCCGTACGGCCGGCTTGGTTGTTGTAGCGCTGCTGGGTTTGATGGGGAAGGGCGAGGTATTTAGATTTTCTATGCTCCTTTGTGCTGCTCTGGCCGCCAGTGCCGGCATAATTTCATATTTGATAATTCAAAACCCTAAAAGAATTCCTGAACCGGCAGAGTAGGGAAGCTGCGAGTCATGTTATTCACGATGGTTTTAATTAAATCGTTCTACTGATCAATGACCCCTAAGTAAGGCAGAAGCTAATAATACATTAGCCAGGCTTCTCCTCTCCCCCTGTCTAGTTCGCTTTTTGTTCAGCTATTTAATTTAAATTAATGCAGCGGGGTAGGCATACTACACGTGACATTTATCACATTGTCAAATAATAAACAAAAAGAGCGGAAAAGGGGAAAATAT
>JAQGHE010000012.1 GCA_028288985.1 Candidatus Saccharimonadota bacterium | reverse complement strand
AATAGCCAACTTCCATGATCATACCTTCGCTCTTTGATTCTGACGCCTGCACAACAAATAAGAAATCCTTACTGTCTATGACTTCAAAGGCATGTTCCATTATTTGACGTGCATCCAACTGCTTAGCCCGAAATTCTCTTTCGGCAAAAAAAGTACAATAAGAGTTAACGCCAACATTGCCTAAAGCACGGCAAACCCTGCCCAACATTTCTTCTAATACTTCTTCGGTTTCACCTGTATGACGATAGGCTACAAAGGCTTCATGATTATTCATGGTATTACAATACAATAATTTTAGACATATTTCAACACAGTCTTGAATTGAAGTGGCACGGTGTTCTCCGATAGAGGGCAGGTCAGCAAGACTCTAGCAATGAAGCAGTAGCTATTGGCCGTGTTCTTCGATGGCTTCTAGAAGCGAATTCTCTAGCTCGCTCTTCTTCTTGAGCTTCTGGACAACAGGCTTGCTCTCCATATTATCGCTAGCCGGCTTTTCTTCTGCCTCTGCCTTGGCAGGAGCCTCTTCGACCGTGTCTTGGGTGGACTGCTGTTTATCGGCTTCGACATCCAGTTCGTAACCGGTCAATTTTCCGGCCAGGCGGACGTTCTGCCCGGATTTACCAATGGCGATACTTAGCTGATCTTCCGGCACGATTACTACAGCTTTTTTGTTAGCTTCATTTATCACTACCTTGGCAATGTTGGCAGGCTTCATGGCGTTGGCTACGAAAGTGGCCGGATCTTCATTCCAAACGACGATATCGATCATTTCCTGGTTGCCAATCTCATCACGTACGGCGTTGATGCGGGTGCCATGGCCGCCCACGAATGTGCCGACAGGATCTACACCGGGGACATTGCTGGATACGGCAATCTTAGATCGCACACCCGCTTCACGGGCGACTTCTTTTATCTCAACGGAGTTGTTTTCCATCTCTGGAACTTCACCGCGGAACAGCTGGTCAATAAATTCCTTGCTGCCACGGCTGACAATCAGCTGCGGGCCGCGAAAGCCTTTTTCTACATCTTTCAAAAAGAACTTCAGGCGCTGGCCGGGGTAGTATCGTTCGTTCTGGATCTGCTCGCTGGCCGGCATAATGCCTTGGGCGCGGCCAAGTTCTACGCGAACCAGGCGTCCCTCTACGCGGTTAACTACGCCGTTTACCAGGGTACCGATTTTATCCTCATATTCGGCAAGCACTATTTCACGCTCCGCTTCACGCAGGCGCTGCAGGATAACCTGCTTGGCAGTCTGAGCGGCCACTCGTCCGAAATCTTCCACTTTCTGGACGATCTCAACGGTCTCACCCACCTGTGCATTCTTACGCATAACTTGGGCGTCGCCCTTGCTTATCTGTGTCCGCTCGTCTTCCACTTGGTCAACGATTTCTTTAGTGACGAAAGCCGTAACCTCGCCGGTGTTTAAATTCATAGCTACACGAACTTCTTGCTCGCGGTCGCCATAATCTCTGCGCCAGGCAGCGGCCAAAGCCTGCTGTACGACGTCTTGGACCTGCTCTTCGGGCAAGTTCTTTTCTTCAGCTATCACTTTGATAGCTTGTGCTAATTGTTTAAAATCCATTTCCATAATCACTCCTTGATGAACGACTGTTTTTATTAAGGGTCTTTTACTAAAAAATCCGACCTGCCGGCCGGATACTTCAATTGCTATTGTAGCACCTGAGGAATCGTTCGTCCAGGAAGATAGGAACATAAACCTCCAACCCTAGTGCCCATTTATAATTTTTTAATCGATGGTTCGGGCTATACTTAGAACAGATGAGAAAAACTTCAAAAGCAGTACCCCGTTTTGTGCCAAGCAGCTACAAACTTACTATTGATTCCTCTGGCGGCGCTTTGACTCTGCTTGAAATTGTCGGCGAAAGATTTGGTCCTCCAAGCAAAAGGCTCATTTTTAATCAGAAGGGGCTGCGGGTAAAGTCGGCTAAAGTAGTTCACAAGGGTAAAAACAAAGTGATCGAACACGAGGTCATTAGAATAAATCATCTGCCTAGCTTTGAGCAGGTCAGGCTGCACACGAGCGCGCTGCTCTACCCAGGAAGTTACATGATCAGCCTGGAATTCAGCAGTAAGCGGCTGCACGAGGTGGATGAGTCAGAGATAAGTCAGCCAGATAGAGAGCTGTTCCCTGCCATCGACGAGTCTGATACTCAGACAGTCATCGAAGTTAAAAGAGCCTAGATTTCCACGACTTGCTCTATGATCGGTACCAGCCGATCAGACGCTACCGAGGCGGCCAGAATCCGATAGTCCCCCTCCCACTCGCTTTCCGCGATCCACTGCTGGGCGGCAAATTTAAGCTGGCGCGTCTTTTGGGGCGTAATGTACTCCAGCCCGGAGCCCTGAGCTTCAGAAGTGCGGTATTTTACTTCCACAAAATAAACAACTTTATTCTTCTTGGCGACTATATCGATCTCGCAGACGCGCCGGCGCCAATTGCGAGCCAGAATCTCGTAACCCTGTTTTGTCAGATGTGCTGCAGCGGCATCTTCAGCCTCTTTGCCTATGCCGGTAGTATTCATCTTTCCAGATTTTCTTGAAGCAGCTGCAAAGGGCCAAAACTGCGCCGGTGTAAGTTTTTTATAATCCCCAGGGAGTCTATGGCCGCTAAATGAAAAGCCGTGCCGTATCCGACATTTGTTTCAAATCCATACTTCGGATAGCGGTGCGCCAAGCTGCGCATATATTCATCGCGCCTAACTTTGGCATAAATGCTAGCCGCCGAGACTATGGGCACAAGCGCGTCCGCCGCGATGATCACCGAAACATTCTTATAAATTCCTGGAGCGTAATTATAATTACCGTCCATTACAATCGGCTCATCTTTCGCGACCCTCAAATTCCGCAGAGCCCGCCTGACTCCCAGTTTAGTGGCGGCGGTTAAGCCAAGGCCGTCAATTTCTGAGGATTTAACCCATCCTTCGCCAAATTCACAAGCTTCAGCGAGCAAGATAAATAATTCTTCGCGAACTTGGCGGCTAAGCACTTTGGAGTCATCTAAACCGCTTGGAAGTTCCGATATTGCTCGGGCCGCCACAACCAGAAGCGGTCCCGCTAGGCACCCCCGGCCAACTTCATCTATGCCTACAATCTCCATATAATTCAGTGTAACAAATTTCACAGTCCTTGCCGGATAGGCCATGTTTTACTGATGAAATGCTAACTGAAAGCGTAAGGGGGATGAGGGGAACTGGCACGCATCACGCGTTTGCCGAGCTTAAAGATCCCTCCGATCGCAGTTTGGAGAAAGGCAGAGACCTTCAGGAAGTTATCCGCAGGCATTTTGCCACGCTTGAGGCTATGGCCAGAATATCCCAGCCCGAAGCAAAAAACGTAGCCCGGATGGATCTATCCGGTCTGGACATCAGCCTATACCCGGCCTACCCTATACGGTTTGAGCAGTACGAGCAGATAACCGCCGGTTCCTCTCCGCCCGAATTAATCGGAGCCGGAGAAATAGACACACCTTTTCGGGTAGAGGGGGTGGAGGTACTATTTCCTAATCTGGTAGACGGACAAGAAGGGGTTATGGCTGTAGGAAAAAGCCTCGATATCCCTTTGCCGGAGAAGCGTGGGATGAGTCGTTTTATGCTATATAAATTCTCGCCGTTTGAGCATGAAATTGCCATCGCAAACGCCCCAAGAAATGTTGGAGCTATCGCGAGAGGCGCCGGCGAAATAGCAGTGACAGCCTTTTCACGCAGCCGATAGTAATAAACGATCAGTAGCCCCGGCTGTGACTAATAATTATTTTTCTTTGTTTTGATCTTCGGCAGGGTTGTGCCCAGAGGCTTTTAGAACCGGGTTTTCTTCCAGTTTCTCTACTTCTGTTTTGGCTGGCTCTGCTGTGGCTTCGGACTGGGCTTCCTTTGCCTCAGCCTTCTCTTCTTTGGCGGCCTCAGGGTCATAGCTATCTAGCTGCTGATCGTGAATCTTAGCTTCTTCGGCCTCAGCGGCCTTGTCTTCGACGGTATTAACCGCGCCGCGGTCAAAATCAACGCTGGTTAAGCGAGCACTTTTACCGGTTCGGGCGCGCATATAGGTAAGGTAGTTGCGGCGAACCCGGCTGCGGCGGACAACTTCAACTTTAAGGATGTTCGGCGAATGGATAAGGTAACTTTTTTCAACGCCGATGCCGCTTGAAATGCGGCGGACGGTAAATGTCTGCGTCAGGCTGCCGCGGCGGCTAACTTTAATAATAAGTCCTTCAAAAATCTGGACACGTTCTTTGCCGCCCTCAACAATTTTTTGATGCACACGAACAGTATCGCCGCTTTTAATATCCACAACGGCGTGCTTCATGTGCTTGGCTTGAATTTGCTGGGCAATACTTTGCATAAATCCAAATTATTCTACCTGAAAACACCTTTGGATGCAACAGCTATTAGTACTTAACCGACCACCCTGTAGACTTCTTCAACCGTAGTCTGGCCGGCTAGAACTTTTAGAATGCCGTCTTGCAGCATAGTTTTCATGCCATCTTCAACCGCTTTAGCTTGGAGTTCGTCAGTAGTTATTTGCGAGGCCGGCTGGCGCAGCAGCTGCTGCAGCCCAGGGGACATAACCAGCTGTTCGCGCAAGGCCAGCTGCCCGGAGTAGCCGAATGGATTAGCCGGCGAGCTGCCTGGCTTATATAGAGTCACGTTGCTAAGATCGGGCTTCTCCAGATTTGGTGGAAAGGTATCGATGACCGCTTGCAGCTGCGCCCGCAGCCCATCATCCGGCTGATAGGGCTGTCTGGTAGCATCGTCCAGGCGCCGCACCAGCCGCTGGGCCATTATGACGCGCATCGCGTTGGCAAAAAGGGGATTGATGCCAACCATATCAAGCATCCTGGTTAGTGCCGCGGCGGCGCTTCCGGCGTGGAATGTCGACAGCACTAAATGGCCGGTTAATGCACCCTGCAGGGCGGTTTTGGCCGTATCCTGGTCTCTTATCTCGCCGACCATCACCACATCAGGATCAAGCCTTAGTACGGAACGCAGCTTATCGGCAAAATGCTGCGTTCCCAGAGTGCCGATTACCGGAATCTGAGTAATGCCTGGCAGGTTATACTCCACTGGATCTTCCAGGGTAATAATCTTACGCTCCGGCGTATTAAGGGTACTGATCATAGAATAAAGAGTGGTGGTTTTACCGGACCCGGTGGGCCCGACAACCAGCACCATGCCGGTAGGGTGCTTGATTATGTCGTCAACGACCCTGAACTCCGCTTCATCCAAGCCAAGAGTGTCAAGCTTGAAGAACTCCAGCTTCATGTTAAATAGGCGCATCACCACGTCCATTCCGTAAACAGCCGGAACGGTTTCAACCCTCAGGTTTAGCGTTACCTCCTCGCCGGTGGCTAGTTTGTAGCCGCGGCTGATGTGCCCGGTCTGGGCATCCGCAGACTCTGTAGCGACGTTAGCGGCACTGGCGATAGAAGAGATCATGTGCCGGTACTTCTCGTGGGTGATAA
>JAQGHE010000003.1 GCA_028288985.1 Candidatus Saccharimonadota bacterium | reverse complement strand
GGCTTTGACCTCTTCCAACTCATCGCGACTAACCCCCAGCTGCTGCATTACTTCGTCGGTCATTACTTCTTGGTTGATGGCGATTTTCTTGTTCCGATGCAAATAGATAATATCTTCCCCGGCGTCCGTGACGGTCTGGAATTCGTGGCTGAACTGGGTGAAAGCACCGCCCGACGCAAATGTTAAGAATGTATCGTCGCCTAGTCCGACTTTTTCATAGACTCTCAGATAAGCTTCCGTAACTTTGTCGTAAAAGGCTTTATGCTCATCTTCGTTTCTCGAATATGAATACATATCTTTCATCAGGAACTCGCGGGCCCGCATAATGCCGCTTTTTGCCCGCAGTTCGTTACGCAGCTTATTCTGGAACTGATAGACGCTGGCGGGCATGTCGCGGTAGCTGGAGATAAAATCCTTCATCATCGTGGTTATCTGCTCTTCGTGTGACCATCCCAGCCCTACTTCGGTTCCGTTCTTTAGCTTTGACTTGAACCAGACATCCACTTTCTCATCATCCCAGCGGTCAGTCTGCTCCCATACTTCCCGGCGCTGCAAGCTGGTCATCAGAAGTTCGGCACCTCCAAGCCCGTTCATCTCTTCCCGGATTATCTTTTTGATGTTCTCTACAACTCTTAATCCCAGCGGTAAAAGGGCGTAAACTCCGGCGGAATCCTTATATATATAACCGGCCCTAATAAGCAGCTGGGCGTTTTTAGCCGTCTCGTCGGCCGGAGCATCGCGCCGAGTTTTTATAAAATTTTGGGATCTTCTCATAATTAAGGTTATTTTAACAGATAAGGCTGTTAGAGGTGAAAATGGAAGCCGAAAGCAACGGCGTTATTAAGGGCGTGCACCAGCATCCCGGCATAAAGTGCCCCAGTTCTTTCCCGAAGAAAGACCAGAACCAGAGATAAGACAAATGTGTTTAGGCCGGCGGCCCACAACAAGCCCGGCCCAAAACCCGTCAGCAGATGCGCCGCGCCGAAAAGCAGGCTTGTGACAATCATTGCCGGCACGAATTTGTAACGCAGGCGAAGGCCCGTATATAAGTAGCCCCGTACGAGGGGTTCCTCGCCCAGGGGCGGCAGTAGTACCAAAGCTGCAAAGGCTATGACCGAATCGAGCGGGCCGTTTAGGTGGTTAAAGCCTATATCCTGACTGCCTTTACTTATATCTGGGTAAAGTAGGCCCACTATTATGCTTACGCCGACTAGAAGGATATAAAAAGCCACGAAGCCGGCAGCGGCATAGCCAAGATCATGAAGTTTGGGCCGACGGCCCAGCCCGATGGCAGCCAAGGATAAGCCTCGACGCTTTAAGATGTAATAGACTGATCCGGCCGCTAGTGCCTCAGCTGCAAAAACATAAAAGAACTGGGCAGCCGGGGAGTTATCGAGAGCGCCCGGAGCAGCATGGAAAATTCCTAAAACAACCGCAAGCAAAAGACTGGCTATGATCTGGCTGCCAATAAAGATCAGCAGCACGTTCAGGACTACCCGGGGTACGCTTCCGAATTTAGAAGACTCGGACGCGACTTCGGATTTAGAAGAAGCGCCGGACATCAACGATGGTTATTAAAACTGTCAGTGTCAAAAGTATAACCATACCCGCCGCCACAATCTTCTCTTCCACCAGACGACTCAGCGGTTTTTTGAGCACGACGCGTGAAAAAAGGATCAAAAACAACCGGCCGCCATCAAGCGCCGGTATGGGAAGCACGTTAAATATAGCTAGGGTTAGAGAAATGATAGCTATGATGGCGATTAGATATAGATAGCCAATTGACCCTGTTATCCATAGAGTTTTAACAATGGCTATAGGACCGCCAACTTGACTAGAGGCTTGATTTTGGCCGCTTACCCTGGCCTGGTGATTGCCGGTAACACTGCCGGCGATCAGAGAGCCGAGTCCGGCTACGGCGTGCCCTAGGCCTTTAAATGAAAGTTCCGTCAGTTGCCAGCTAAGGCCGGCGGCGGTGATCGGCGCGCTCCACGTAGACCTGGCGAATTGCAGGCCGTAAGGCTCCACGCCCAGATAGCCTTTGGGGTTGTCGGTCTTGAGGCTCGGCAAAACTTCGGCCTTGGTGCGCAGGGTGACATCCCTCGTAGCAGTATTGCCGTTGTGATCATATGTCAGGCTGACTTTTTGGCCGGCATAGCGGGTGGTGGCCTTCTTTAGATCATCCGGCTGCACTACATTAGTCGTTTGGCCGCCTGCGGATATAGCGACAATTTTATCAAAGCCTTTCAGTCCGGCTCGCTCGGCCGGAGAGTTAGGCTCTACATAACGGGCCAGCACTTCCTGCTTGGATATATGGGTATCACTCTTAACAGTAAATTGATCTTGGCCGAATTGGTCGGCTGTCAGCAGTTTGGGCATCCCCAGAAGCGCCAGAATTGTAAACAGAAAAAAGGCTATCAGCAGATTCATGCCGACCCCGGCCAGCATTATTTTTGTCTTAGCGCCCAGGCTCGCGGCGCCAAAACTGCCCTTGCGTTTATCGCCGTCATGTTCGCCCTTGAGTTTCACGAAGCCGCCGATCGGCAGCCAGTTTAGGCTGAGGACCATTCCCTGCTTGGTCTTCTTGGACCACGCCTTGGGTGGAAAGCCCAGACCGAATTCTTCAACCTCGACGTCATTACGGCGGGCGGCAAAATAGTGCCCCCACTCATGGACGATAACCAGACCGGTGAATAGTAAAATCGCAATAATAAATAAGAAGATCTGCATCTGTTTAATTCTAACATGATATAGTTCTCTGACTCGCTAGAGCGTGTGCGTTTGGATGCAGTACGAGGGCGGTATCAGGAACGCAAATGAGCCGTATTGTAATATGGTGAGTGCGTACCTGATGCCAGCAACAATGTACTGCGCCAAAAGTATGTTGCGGCGCTTCGTGCTCCGCACGGAGGCAGGCAACATACGGCGCACATGCTCTAGATTGTGAGGATTTCTTGTTCCTTAGCTTTAGCCAAGGCTTCCGTTTCCTGCTTTTGGGCAGCCAACAACTCGTCTATCTGCTTTTCAAAACGCAGGCGCTCGTCTTTGCCGATCTCTTTGTCTTTTTCGGCCTGATCACCGCGCCGGAAAGCATCGTGACGGACCTGGCGGGCAGTTATTAAAGCCTCCTCCACTTTCTGGCCGACAATCTTGACCATAGCTGTCCGGCTCTCTTGGGTAAGCGGCGGAATTTGTATGCGCACTACCCGTCCGTCATCCGCCGGGTTAAGCCCAAGCGATTGATCGTTTCTAATAGCCTCGGAGATGGCTTGCAGGTTGCTTGGATCAAAGGGGGTCACCTGCAGCAATTGGGCTTCCGGTGCGATTACGCCGGCTACCGCTTTGAGCGGCATGGCCTGGCCATAAACCTCAATTTGGATCCCGTCGAGCATGCCCGGATGGGCGCGCCCGGTACGGATTTTGCCGAGTTCTTGGCGAAAATGGTCTGTTGCATGTTCTAACTTGCTTTTAACTTCAATGATAACTTGATTTGGATTCATGATAACTATTATAGAACACTGTCCGTGCGATTGATAAATGAACACTAAAATTATATAATAGCCTTGCCGCCAATGAGGTGCAGTTTGCTCTTTGTTGGCCCGCACCTTCCCTACAAAGAGGACGATATGAGAACTGATTGGATCCAAGGGTGTCTCTTGGTGGGCCTAATTGCGATCATCGTAGGCCTCGTGGAGCACCGGGGCCCTGATCCGCAGTCGCCCAGGACCCTCAAGAAAGAGCTGGTGCTCTACCGGTACTTCATAGCCGGCATCATTCTTCTCACCACGGCAGCAATACTTTTCCTGCTGCCCAACTAAGAAAGAGGTCAGCATGCTGAGATGCCTCATACTGGTAGGCTCTATCGTGTCGATGACTGGGGGCAATCTGCTGTCTCTCGCCTTTGCCACGACTGCGCAGGCTCTGCAAGACAACTCCAAGCAGAAACCGCTCCAACGTTTTTCGCTAGCTTCTTGACCAGTCCGCTCAACTAACGAAAAGGGGTCTCATGCTAGGTTTTATATCGAAAGATCCGGTAGTAGCCGGGTCGGCTTTATTGCTTGCGGCAGTTGTCTTCTTCGGATTGTTCGGGCCCAGTATTCATTACTGGGCCAAGCGAAAACTTCGGAGCTAACCACCTCTCTAAGTAGACGGGGGTTGAGCGCAGTTTGCGCTCAACCCATAGCGGCATGTGCGCCGCTTCGATGCATTAACTTGCTCGCGGCAGCACTGCCGCTTTTTTCATGTTAAAAACTACTCCTTCCGCAGGCGTATTGGATCTTTAAAAGACGACCCATCACACGTTTTTCTTAAACATAGCTGAGCCAGTTCCCGCTGAGCGGCGGTAAGAGTACTGTATTTTCCCTCAGGAATAGTTAATGCCGCCCTGCTTTCCGCATTGCCAGCACCACTCAGCTCTGCCGAGATAGCGGCCACGCATATCGCTAGAGCACGATCTTCAGGCACGTCCCACAGATTGCAGCCAGCACAAAGAACTTCGTATGGAGCTTTTTCCAGCACTTACTAATTATAATCTAGGCAATTTCACCAAGAACATAGCGCGTAAATCTGCGCACTACGATATTCTCACCAAGCTTAGCGACGTGTTCCTTAACGTAATCGCCTACGGTCTGATCCGGATTTTTTACGAATGACTGTTCCAGCAAGGCTTTTTCAGCAAAGTACTTCTTTAGCTGGCCTTCCACGATTTGCGCAATCATATTGTCCGGCTTGCCCTCACTCTTTGTCTTTTCTGTAAACTCGGCTTCCGCGCGGGCTCGCTCTTCCTCCGGCACTTGGTCAACTGATACATATTCCGGCGCCGCAGCGGCAACATGAAGGCAGATATCATTGACTAACTGCTTGAATTCATCTGTTTTAGCGACGAAATCGGTTTCGCAGTTAACCTCGACTAAAACGCCGATACGGCCATCGTGCACGTAGCTGCCGATCAATCCGGCGCGGGCTTCGCGCTCAGAGCGCTTCTCAGCCTTCGTCAGGCCTTTTTTGCGCATGGCAGCCAGTGCTTTATCAAAATCACCGTCGGCCTCCACCAAGGCCTGCTTGGCGTCGGTAATACCAACGCCGGTCAGCTCGCGAAGGCGCTTAATGTCATCGATTGATACGTCTGCCATTATTTTTCGCCCTCCGGGGCCTCTGCGGCTTCTGCTTTCGCCGCTACAGGTTCCGGCTTTTCGGTTTTGTCGGCCGGTTTTTTGACTTTGGCTTTGCCCTCTTCAATGGCCTGCTGCACATAATCCAAAATAAGGTTGATGGTTTTAGCTGCGTCGTCGTTACTTGGAATCGGGTAAGTAGCGACGCCTGGGTCAGCATTGGTGTCGATCAAGGCGACCACTGGAACACCGAGTTTCGTGGCTTCACGAACGGCATTGATATCATTTAACACATCAACCACGAAAACGGCTCCCGGCTTGGCTGGCAATTCTTTGATGCCGCCGTAAAATTTATTTAGCTCGTCAATTTCTTCTTGAAATCGCTGAACCTCAAGCTTGCTGTATCTATTAGCCAGCTCGCCGCTGATCATCCGGCTCTCTAAATCTTTAAGGTGCTTTACGCGTCCACTGATGGTGGCTACGTTAGTCAGCATTCCACCGAGCCAGCGCTCCGTAACGTAGGGCATACCGGTTGCCAGGGCAACTTCTTTTACTTTGTCTTTGGCTTGACGCTTGGTGCTCACTAGCAAAATTTGTTTACCGGCGGCCGAAGTATCACGCAGAAAATCAAGAGCTGTCTCCAGTGCGTCGACAGTTTTTGTTAAATCGATAATGTGACTGCCTTCACGTTTGCTGTGGATATAGGGAGCCATTTTAGGGTGCCAACGGCTGGTCTTGTGACCAAAGTGCGCGCCGGCCTCGAGTAATTGTTTGATATCTACAGCATTAGCCATAGTGGTTAAAATCCTTTCTCACCGTAAGGTTGCTTACCCTTACCGGTCCTGCATGGACTCGGTCGGGAGGATTATCTGCAACCCACTGTTTAATGTTGACCTTGTTATTCTACCCCTGTTCGTGTTCTTTTGCAACACCGTTGTCTACATTGCTCGAATATAAAATATACGTTAAAATAGCTTTAACAATTAATGAGTTTATCGAAAGCTCATCTCAAGAGGTGTTTATGCGCAAAACTCCTACCTACGATTTAGAAAGAACCATAGTCAACGCAGCCGCCAAAACCCATGCCATCTTGGGTGGAATGGTCAGCGAAAAAGAAGTTTTGGTGGAGATAGTCGAGCTTGTACGGATAGATCCAGAGAAAATAATGGCAGATGCAGATGAGGATGGTTCAAATAAATTTGATGAGTGGGTAGGAAAAATTACTGCAAAGTCTATAGAACTAAGGAGTGTTGACCCACAGGGGTAAAACGGGTATACTAGTCAAGTTATGAAAAAGGGATTACATCCAACCGACTACCGACAAGTAGTGTTTCAGGATCTGAACAATAACACCACTTTCCTGACCCGCTCGACCGTAGCCACTGAAGAGACCATTGAACTCGATGGCTCTAGTTATCCATTGGTAAAAGTACACATCAGCAGCAGCTCCCACCCCTTCTTTACCGGCGAGGAACGCATTGTTGACGTAGAAGGCCGCGTTGATAAATTCAAGGCCCGCCAGGCAGCTGCCCTAAAAGCCCAAGAGGCCCGCAAGGCCGCCAAACCAAAAGCCAAGAAGCAAAAAGACGAAGCCCAGAAGCTTGGCGCCAAAACCGCTGCCCAAGAGTAACTAAAAATAGCTAAACTTCCCCTGCCTATCGGTAATCAGGGAAGTTTTTTATAATGTAGAAACTATGGACCACAAAGAATCACAACTACGGAGCGAGCACCAAGCCCTCAAGAAACGTCTAGAGGACCCTGCTATTTATGGTCAAAGAGATTATCCGGCCCTGGCCCGCCGGGAGGGAGAACTTAGCAAAATCCTTGATTTATTTGATGAGAAAATAGTCCTAAACATCCAGCTGGCGGAAGCTGAGCAGCTGGCTCGGGTCGGAGACCAGGAGATGGCAGAGTTGGCCGCAAATGAGATTGCCGAGCTTAGCTCAAAGCTAACCCATGTTGACGCGGGGTTAAGCGAAGCCCTCATGCCAAAAGATCCTAATGACGAGCGCGAGGCCATAGTGGAGATCCGCGCAGCGGCCGGCGGCGACGAAGCGTCGCTATTTGCAGGCGAACTTTACCGGATGTATGCCCGCTGGTGCGAAACCCACGGTTACAAGACCGAGTTAATCAGCGAAAGCCCCTCTGAGGCTGGCGGCTTTAAAGAGATAATTTTTGAAGTACACGGACCAAATGCTTATAAAATGCTGAAGTTTGAAGCCGGCGTACACCGCGTGCAGCGTATCCCGGTGACGGAAAGCAGCGGCCGCATACACACCAGTACAGCGACCGTGGCCGTGCTGCCGGAAGCTGAAGAAACCGATATCGAGATAAAGCCTGAAGATCTGAGAATTGATGTATTTCGTGCCAGCGGCCACGGCGGCCAAAGCGTTAACACCACCGACTCCGCTGTGCGTATCACTCACCTGCCCAGCGGCCTGGTTGTAAGCCAGCAGGACGAAAAAAGCCAAATCAAGAATCGCGAGAAAGCCATGGGAGTGCTTCGGGCACGGCTATTGCAGCGTAAAATTGAAGAAGAGCAAAAACAACAAACCGACGCCCGCCGATCTTTGATCGGCAGTGGCGATCGCTCTGAAAAAATCCGTACCTACAACTTCCCGCAGGACCGCATAACCGATCATCGCATCAGTTATTCACGCAGCAACCTGCCCGGTGCTCTAGATGGACAAATTGACGACATTATAGAAAAACTCCAAGAATTTGAGCTCCAGTTAATAAAGGAAGAGGCTTGAAATACTTAATTACAGGTATTTCAGCGGCCGGAAAAACAACCATGGCCGTTTTGCTTCGAAAACAAGGACACACAACTTACGACGGTGATAGAATATCCGGCCTAGGGCATTGGGTAGATAGTAGCGCCAAGCCGGTAAAGGTGCCGCCCCGCTTAACAGTGGACTGGATGCGCCGCCACTATTGGAATTGGGAGCAGGAGCAAGTTGATAGATTGCTGAAATCAGACGCCACCGTCTTTATCTGCGGCACAAGTTCTAATATTAAAGATTTTTATCCCCTTTTTGATAAAGTTTTTTTTCTAAGCATCAGCCAGGAAACACTAAAAAAAAGATTGGACTCCCGCAGCAGTGGTTTTGGCAAATTTAAACAGGAAAAGGTCATGGCCCTGGAATGGCATGATTGGTTTGAGGGCCATCACAAAGCCTTAGCGACTACAGTCATCGATGCCAATCTCCCAAAGCAAATCGTACTTAAACAAATATTGGATCAACTGGCATGACTCTGGCAGTATTGCTCAAAGAAGGCGAGCAGACATTGTCAAAATCCGGGATCCCTAGCGCACGACTGGACACCTTGATTCTGTTAGAGGACTTATTAGCCCGTGATCGCTCATGGCTGCTTGCCCACCCCGAAGTTGAGGTTTCGGCTGTTCAAGCCACTGGGTTTAGGAGAAAAATCAAAAAACGCACAACACATGAGCCGCTTAGCTATATTCGCGGATTTAGCGATTTTTACGGCCGCACATTTAAGGTCAACCGAAGGGTCCTGGTGCCGCGGCCAGAGTCCGAAGCGATGATCGAGCTGTTAAAGACCCTAGAGCTTCCCAAAAATCCAACGATTGCGGATATAGGCACCGGCACCGGCTGTCTTGGCATCACAGCCGCCCTCGAACTGCATGGTGCCGCGGTAGATTTATATGATATTGATAGCAGTGCTCTAGCGGTAGCCAGGCATAACGCCCATCTGCACGAAGTGCACGTCGGGATACATAAGCGGGATCTGCTTAACCGCCCCGCGCGGCGTTATGACGCCCTTTTAGCTAACCTTCCCTACGTGCCTGACTCGTGGAAGCTGAATGAGGCGGCCATGCATGAACCCCGGCTGGCGCAATCCGGCGGCAAAGACGGCTTAGATCTGTATCGGCGGTTTTTTAAACAGCTGGAAACCTTAGGCTGGGATAACTTGGTGGTTCTAACAGAAGCCCTAGCGCCCCAGCATGAGGAACTGGCCCGACTTGCCAAGACTTGCGGCTTTGGACAGCTGCGCACTCAGGGTCTTATTCAGGTTTTCTCTAACTAGCCGGAGTGGCTTCTAAAACAGTGCGTGCGGTAATGGTCTTGCCGTCTCGGATGATCGTTAAGGTAACCGTATCGCCCACTTTGAAACGAGTCAGGGCACTGGTAAGGCTGGTCTTGTTATCGATTGCAATGTTATTAACCTTGGTGATGATGTCACCCTCGGCAATACCGGCCTTTTCGGCGGGGCTGCCGGGCGTAACAGAAGTGCTGCCGTCCGTACTAGGGACAACGTAGGCGCCCTTATCAACATTGAGATTGTACTGATAAGCAATATCAGCTGTTAGCGATACGTAGCGCACCCCAAGATAAGGCAGCTGCAGTTTTCCGTTAGCCAAAACCGAATTAATCAAACCCGTAATATCGTTGACTGGGATGGAGAAGCCTATGTTTTGAGCACCGCTGGCTACGGCCGTATTAAGCCCAACAACTTCCCCGTTGATATTGACTAGCGGGCCGCCGGAGTTCCCCTCGTTAATAGCCGCGTCCGTCTGGAAAAGATCCGTCAGGCTCTCGATACTGCTGCCGCCTTGACTCCCGGCTTGCACGTCGCGTCCATAGCCGGAGATAATGCCGCTGGTTACCGTATTCTGAAACTGGCCCAGTGCATTGCCTATGGCAAGCACTCTATCCCCTACTTGCATTTTTGAGGAATCGCCAATTTTCACAGGAGTCAGTTTTTTGCCCTTTTTATCAGTAATTTTCAAAAAGGCCACATCCAGCGAGCTGGTATCAGCAGTCCGGCCGATAACCTGTACGCCAGTAAGCCGGGTGCCGTCCGCCAAAGTAACCGTAACGCTGCTGGTGCCTGCAGGAACTACGTGGCGGTTGGTTACGATGATACCCGAGTCGCTAATGATAAAGCCGGTGCCGGCACTTTGCTGGGTCAGGGGCTGGAACACTCCGAAAAAGTTCTGGGCAGTCGTCTGGCTTTGAACGTCAACCGAGACCACGCTTTGCCCGACGTTTTTGGCAATACTCGCAAACAATTGGCTTTCGCTGGTTACGATTTGCTGGCGCGATGCGGCGCTGGGGTCGTTCTTCTTGTTATGTTCATACACGGCGGCGCCGAACCAGCCGCCAATGAGGCCGAACAAAAGACATAAGACTATCAGACTGCTGGCTAGCTGGGCTCGGCGCGAAGGCGCTCTTCTATAGTTCTTCAGTCTGTCGATGTTTGGTTTTTTAAGCCTCAGCGTATAGTGCTGTGGATCGTTTTTTTGATCGTTTTGTTCCATGTCCATATAATATTAGTATAAATCTGAGAATCCGCTGAAAGCAAAAGCTTACACGGTTGCTCCTGACCAGTCTGACAAAACCAAAATGACCAGCAGTATAGCGAACATAATCAGCAGCAGCTGGCGCTGCAGGCCTCTGTTTAACTTTTCCGAAGCCTCAAGATAGTAGAGGGCCGCCAAACTATATCCAACAGTAGTCAGGATAACGATGATTTGCGGAACGGTTCCATAATAAAGCAGCCAGTGACCCAGTATAAAAGCCAGGCTAGCCGAAAAATAAGCCCAGGTATGGCTAAGCAAGGCCGTGTGGGCTTCCTCAAAACTGGTCAAGAAGTGCCGTGCCGAAATATAAGTTATCAGCCAGGTGCCGACGACCAGAATCGGAAGCCCGCTGTCGCCAAATTTAAGATAAAGGACAAGCAGGCCCATAAGTTGCCCCAGCATGGCCTGCGCCGAAACGCTCAGTACGTCGCTTTTGGGTTTGAGCCACACCAGCCATACCCCATATAGCAGCATCCACAGCAGCTGCCACCACATTACCGATGTACTGGCCATAAATAGCACGAAGGAAATAGCCACAATGATATCCACGCCGTTAGCGACCAAGTTCGCCTGCCAGTACCTGGGCCGCACCGCAAACATGCGCCACTTAGATAGGAAGATCAGCAGTATCGCCAGCCCCACAAAATCTATGCGGACTAAAACGTATGCCAGAATGGGCAACAAGAATAGAAGCCCCAAATGAAATAAATGGGAGAAACCGCGTGTCGGTTTAATTCGCGAGGGAAGTCTTGCTGGAAGCTGCAGCATCTCTACCTAAGATTATAACAAATGAACTGCCCGCCGGGGGTGTTATTCCCGCCCCTGCCGGTAAGGACGATACGGACTTCACATTAAACCGCTGCTCCAGGTAGTGCTTTGTGTATTTATCTTTACCCTTGGTCAGATCAACAATTACGGTAGTTGCCGGATTAGTCTGAGTCGGCGTGTTATCGATAGTAACTACGTTATAGCCGTATGACTTAAGCTTATTAGCCGAGGTTGTGGCAAGGCCGTCGATGGAAGTGGCGTTATAGATTGCCAGCTGCGAGTTTTCTTTGGCTATAAAACTATCTTTAAGGGCGTTGTGAACATATGACTGTATCTCTGTGTAATCATAAAAGCCTAGCCGGGGCTCAACTACGGACAAGCCGTTCATGTTGGCAGTAGTTACCAGGTTGTGCGGCGGAGTGACAAGATCCAGAGAATTGATATTGCCGGATGGGATAGCCTTAAAGATAGTCTGAAGCCGCATCATGTCATTTAACGACAAATCCGTATAAACGTTATTGCCAAAACTATCAAGAAGCGAAGAGACCTTCACCGGATTGCTAAGCGTACCTACGCTTAAAATCTTATCTTTTAGCGCCACCAGCAATTGACGCTGGCGTTCACCACGCGCAAAGTCGGAGCTGGTTTCACGCGACCGGGCATAAAGGAGTGCCAGCGATCCATTCATCGTCTGCGCTCCTTTACGCGCTATGTAAGGGTTGTTGTGATTCTCCCAGGCGATGGTTGGGTCATAAAGAGTTTCAGGTACATTAAAGGTCACACCCCCTACGGCATCTACAGCTTGCTTGAAGGCGGCAAAGTCTACTACCGCGTGGTAATGAATAGGTATACCAAGTACCGGCTGCAGAGTCTGATCCAGCGTGCTCAGACCATCCTGGACTTTACCTGTCTCCGTTTTCTGGCGTGAACTGTACTTCCCGTCAGGGTAAGCGGCATTAATCTTTTGAGCACCATTATTTGGTATTTTAACCCATAGATCGCGCGGCAAACTCAAGAGGGCCACATTATGATTAACGGGATCTATGCTCACCAATAACAGGGTATCAGTTAGATCCGGTCCATCATGCCCCGGGCCCCCTATACCAAGCAGCAAAATGTTTATACGGCCGTCACCTTCACCCTTAAGCTGGCTAATATCAACGTTATCGGAAAGCGCCGGCGCCCGACCGCCACCCCTAAATAGATGACGTTCCGTTACGTAAAATTTAATACCAAAATAAGCCCCACCAAGGATAATAAAGCTGGCAAGTACTAAACCGGCTTTTTTTAATCTGCGCATGCCCCGCGGATGTTTTTTGGACATCCGACGCTTGCGGGAGTTAGAGTCGATATCGTCCAGGACAATCGGATCATTAAGCAGTGCCCCGGCCTCAGCCGCCTCCGGCGTATGCCCGACATCTCGTGGGGCTTGTCTGATAGGATGGAAGCCGTCAGTTTTGTTGGCGTATGCACCCAAGGCAGGTGTAGCCTCATTGCCAGGCCGGTAGGATTTGGGCGCGGGCACGCCAAGAATTCTGCCATCTGACACAAAACCATCTATTGAGGCCGTGCTTGGCGGTCTCTTAAACTTTTTATGTTCGTCCATCACCTTGGACAATTATAACATCTCAGATTGACCTGAATTATGGAAAAGCGCTTGTGTATAACGGTCTACTCCCGGCTATAATAGGAGACTAGACATGAACCCAGAACACCCCAATCATCACCAACACCCTGACCCACAGACTCCTCGCTCCAGGAAAAACGGTCTCTACGCCGCCCTGTCGAGCTTTTTTGTTTTTTTGGTCGTACCCCTGCTTATCGCCTTTATCCTGACCGCTTTCGTGATCCAGTCCTACCAAGTAGACGGCCAGAGCATGGAGACGACTCTTCAAAACCATGACCGCCTATTAGTAGATAAAGTTCCACGCACTTGGGCCCGTTTGACCAGCCACCAATACGTGCCCAGCCGTGGAGATATAATAATTTTCAATCAAACAGGCTTGCCTGATTCATTTTTTGAAAAGCAATTGATAAAAAGAGTTATCGGCCTTCCCGGAGAGCGCGTCGTAATCAAAGACGGTCATATTACCGTATACAACAAAGCAAATACTGGCGGCTTTAATCCGGACACTACCGGCAAGTACCGAATCGCCGCTACAATCACATCGGGCGATATTGATGTCCGCCTTGGTGCCAATGAGATTTTTGTATGCGGCGATAACCGAAGCAATTCTGAAGACTCCCGCTATTTTGGTCCCGTGGGTCTGAATAATGTAGTGGGCAAGCTGGTCCTGCGAATCATGCCGCTGGGCAACACCCGTTCGTTCTAAGTGCTGAACTAGATTGTTATTCGGACTATCTCTCTAGACTGTCGGTCAGCCGCTTGAGTTCCCCTGCGTCTTTAAACGAAATAATAAGTTGTCCTCCCTTAGCGGTATGTCTTATGAACACTTTAGTGTTAAGCTTCGCGCTAAGATCGGCTGTAATTGCGCTATCATCGACTGCCACTTCACTGGCTAATGCCCTCCTGTTCTTGATAACGAACTCTTCGGCCTGTCGTACAGTCCAACCATTGTCCAATATACAACGTAGTAACTCTTCCTGTTTAGACTCATTCCCTTTTAAGGCCAATATGGCCCTGGCATGTCCTTCGTTTATCTTGCCCGACCTCAGTGCTTCACGCGCAGCTTCAGGTAACTGTAGTAGACGAGTTAAATTACTGACGGTGCTGGAGGCTTTACCCAGCTTGTGAGCAATTTGATCAAGCGTTAAATTGAATTGCTGTTGTAATTTTAAAACAGCTAATGCTTGTTCCAGCGGTGATAAGTCTACTCTCTGAATGTTCTCTATTAAGGCTAGCTCTACTTGCTCTAACTCCTTCAGACTTCGCACTATAGCCGGAATGTGAGTTAATTTTGCGGTGCTCGCTGCTCGCCAGCGGCGCTCGCCGGCCACAATTCTGTACTGATTATCGCCATATCTGACAACAATTATAGGCTGAAGTACGCCGTGTTGCTTTACTGACTCTGCCAGACCACTCAGGTGGGCCTCATTAAACTCCCGCCTGGGCTGGTCCGGATTTGGTATTACATCAGTGATGAGTAATTTTTGTACTCTTTCTTTATCTTCTTCAAGTATAGATGGGTCCAGATCTTTGGGGATTAATGCGTCAAATCCCCTTCCTAGTGATTGTCTTGCGCTCATCTTGCCGTCCTCTTTTCTACTTCTTTAGCTAGAGATTTATAGGCTCTCGCCCCTTTGCTCCACTTATCATGTTCTATTATAGTACGCCCAAAACTGGGGGCTTCAGCCAGACGAACGTTCCTTGGAATAACCGTCTCAAACACTTTGTCTCCAAAATAATTCTGCAGTTCTTTCCTAACCTGATCAGACAGTGAATTCCGGCTATCATATAGCGTTATTGCCACGCCAAGGATACCAAGGTCAGGGTTGAGAGCTTTTTTCACCTGCTGGACTACGCTCAACAGTTGACTTAGACCTTCAAGCGCGTAATACTCAGCCTGCACCGGGATTAGCACTTGGTCAGCGGCCGTTAATGCGTTAACGGTTAAAAGACCCAGTGAAGGCGGGCAATCGATTAATATATAGTCATACTGCTGCTCGGACGCGAGCACTCGCTTTAATTGTTGTTCCCTATTCTCGACACCAACCAGTTCGATTTCAGCGCCCGCCAGCTGCGCATTACTTGGCAATAAATATAGGCCGCTATTGTCAATCTTTTGAGTAACTTTGTTAGCTTCGGCTCTAGAAAAGAGCATGTCGTACAATGTCGAGTTAAGAGCGTTTTTATCTACGCCTAGCCCACTGGTACTATTGCCCTGCGGATCTATATCGCAAATTAAAACTTTCTTGCCGGTTTTTGCCAAATAAGCAGCTATGTTAATACAGGTAGTCGTTTTACCTACCCCACCTTTTTGATTCAAGACGGCAATTATGTTTTTGGGCATATTTGTTTGATCCCTTTTCTTTCATAAGATTAACAGATTTGGCTTCTGGGGTAAACGAGCTTGAGCTTTAACTTCTTTGTGGACGGGAAGCTTTAGACAAGGTCTCTGCTGAAATGAATTACTGATTTTTGCTGCAGACTACTATCGAGACGGTTAGGCTGTTATTGAAGTGAATTAATATAATAGGTCCAGTCGAAGGCACTATGCCTAAATGGACTCTGGATGAATATCAGCAGACCATTAAGGGAAAGGACCAGTGATTGAGAGTTAGCCTTGTTGTCTGTTTTGGCATACGCCGTACCACTGTTATAGCCAATGGTCTCCCGAGCACCTATGGAAGCGGCTACCCTGTCAATTGCCGCTTGAGCCGTACCGAAACTTGTGGGCAAAGGTTGCTGGCTAATTGTTAGCTGAAAGTTTTGAAAAGTATCTATATAGCTAAATACATCTTTAGAACCATCGTAAGCTGTTTTGGAGTTGCCGAGGGTGGCAAGCTCTGGTTTATCTTTAGGCACAATCGGCTGAAAACTAGGGCTGGATCTTATTATATGAGAAGCTGTTTGATTAGGGCTTTGGCTGTGTGATGGACTTCTGAAATGTCGATAGCCAAATAATCCCGCTAAACCAATAAGGCAAATTAGAGTGCAACTTACCACTATTCGCCTATACGGCAAAACTGGGATACTAGAACGAAGCTTAGCTAACCGCGCCGCAGGTATTTTTATTTTAGGAAATTGCAAGTTAATAGTTATATTTGTCGGAGTCGGTGCATTGACAACTGGGGCTCCAACCATCTCTCTGGGTCTGTAGGTATTGGCTCTTTCAACACGTTTTTGTCTAATTTTTTGCCTTGCTTCTAGCCCGGGCGGCTCGTCGCTTAACCACCAATCAAACCAATCATCGCGTCTGCTGTATCTGTATCGGTTACGATCCATTAAAAGATTCCTCTAAGTAAAGCGTAGGTTGTCACCGGCTTATGCAATAAATGCCAAAACAAAATCAGGCCGCTAAGAAGTAGCGCAAGCACCATGACGGTACCCCCCGCGGCTATGATAGAGAGATATGGGTATTGTTTTATGAATTTAGTTATTCGCCACTGCGTGTAATCAGGAATGGTTATTTTTATCGACAATTGCATTTGGTCATCCATAACAGATGCGGCTGCGGCCGCTGATTCAGTAAAGGAGTCTGTCGGCGGTGGAGAGAGCTCGAAAGAATCGGTCTGTTCGCTCTGAGCTGAAGGCAGCTTTAAGGGCTCTGAGGCCCAATTCAGATAGTTTGATGAACGCAGCGGAGCTCTTTTTGTTATAAAGTCGGCTCTATTTTGATACCTGTTTGTGTTTGCACGCACAAGCATATTATAGCCTAGAATGTGTAAAAACGGCTATGCTTATCCCCTACCCTCATTTTTCAGCTTTTATGGGTGCGCATCTAGAGATTGCTTGGTTTGATCTTGGAATATGCGACCATTACGAAGGCGCGTGCCGGCTGACGGCGCGTAGTAAAAACTGTACGAGATTATGGCCGGCTGATTGGTATCAGCAAAGGTAAAGGATGAGGTTTGGTCAATGTCGAATGTGAGCTGCCAATATTGAGAGACTCCTTGGTCAACACTTGATCCATCAATAGCTGATATAACGACCGGGTTGGAGCCAAACTGCAGAGGTGTAAGGATAGTGTTAGCTCCAAAAGCGTTGGTGGCAGCCCGACTAGAGGAGTACGTCATACGCCAATCTTCAATACTAACAGTGTTTACCACGGCATTGGTGCCGTTTACGACGAACTTCCAAGGTTTAGCATCGCCTACCATGTCAATATATCGAGTAAAGATACTGCGAATGGCTTGTGACTGCTCCCCGGCAAATGCCACTGTAGTTTTATTGCTGGTAGTGGTATTAGCGCTACAATCATTACCACCTACGACATAATAATAGCCATTGTAATAACCAACTCCCGGCCCCATTACAGCGCTAAAACTCGTGGCTACTCCTTGCTGCCAAAAGCCTAGCGTACCATCACTATTTACCGCAGCTACATCTTGATGATCCAGGCAACTTGTACTCGCGGTACCGGTAGCACCCCCAAGCACATGAATATAGCCATTGGCAGCAAAGGCGCTCATTTGCCGTTCCTTATATGGCAGATCATTGGTATATGTCCAGGCGGCAGTAATATCACCGCTGGAAGCAATCTGGGCATACTGGACATCCGACAAGTAGTTCGTGCCGTCAAAACCACCAATAGTGTATAGATAGCCGCCAGCCGCTACTGCGGCATGGTAGCTCCGACTGGTAGTGAAAGTGGTCGTGGTGGCCGTCCAAGAGCTAACACTACCCCCGCTGGGCAACGAAGGGCTATAGTAAACAGTTGTTGAAGTTGACCCACCGGTGGCATAGATACGATTATTCCACGTAGTACAGCTTAATCCTCCTTTTATGGCGGCCAAGCTGGTCGTGGCCGTCCAGCTGCCACTGCCCCAAGACGATCCCGATGCAGTACTGTAATAAACCGTGCTCTGGGCTGTGCCACCAGAAGTAACACCGCCAATGTAATACAGGGTGCCGTTTAGTTGCACCATACACCCATAACCTCTGAGTGCACTGGACGGGAAACTCGGACCAGCCGTCCAGCTACCAATGGATCCATCCGGATTAATGGCTGCGAATGCGCTGCTGCCCACTGCAGTAGTGCATGTCGTGGTGCCGATGGTGTAGACGCTGCACCCGCCGGCTGTATATAGATAGCCATTGTAGGCAACCGTTGAAGTGCCGGATACACCAGTTGGGATTGAGTTACCGCTGGTTGTAATAGCCCGGTTTCCGGAGTTGGTGGCGTTA
>JAQGHE010000049.1 GCA_028288985.1 Candidatus Saccharimonadota bacterium | reverse complement strand
ATCAGCGCCTTGGAGAGGCCATAAAAGCCCAAAGCACGTCTCAAAATCAGGTTATGTCCATTTGCTCGCAACTGGACAGTGCCGGCCAAGCCTCGTGCCTCATAGGCGCCAAAGTATAATGGGATGTCAAAAATAAATTCTAAACTATCATTGCTGAATAAGAAATTGGACAATCCGATCATGCTGTCACGGCGTCGCTTGCTGGGCATTTCGCTGCTTAGCGTTTTGGTTATTGCCGCAGGAGTCATTTTAATCATCCACCCAGGGAATCTATTCGGAAAACCCAAACATTCAGCAGCTGTCCCGGTAGATAGCTGCGCGGCCGCTAGTACCATTACTTATAGCTGTTATAAAAATCTGCTGGGTAACATTACTGCGAAGCAGGGACCGGAGGCCGCCATAGCCTTAATTAAGCAGCAGTACAATATACTGCCGTACGTAAAATCGCAGTGCCATCAATTAACTCATGTCGTGGGCCGGGCGGCCGTTATCAAATACGGCGACTTGGGCCAGACTTACGTTCACGGCGACCATTTCTGCGCCAGCGGCTATTTTCACGGTGCTTCAGAGGAGATAGTCACCCAAAAAGGTGTAGATTATATGGCTAAAAACGCCAATCAAATATGTGCGGTGTTTGCTAAAAAAGAACACTATTCGCTTAATCACTACAACTGCGTGCACGGGCTGGGCCACGGCTTTATGGAGGCTTACAACGGAGAGCTTTTCCAGGCACTAAAGGCTTGTGATGCCCTAAACGATGAGTGGGAGCGCAGCTCCTGCTATAGCGGTGTTTTCATGCAGAACATAATGATCACTCAGAGTCCCGACGAAAGCGCCGACCACACCTCAAAATACCTTAAACCTGAGGATCCTATGTATCCCTGCAACGCAGTTGATAACAAATATAAATCGGGCTGCTATATAATCCAGACGTCTTACGCACTGCCGGTAGTTGGTTACGACTATGCTAAGGTGTTCGCGCTATGTGCGCCAGTTAGTAGCGACTACAGAGACACTTGTTATCAAAGTATCGGTAGGGACGCTTCAGGGCTGCAGGGCTATGATCCGCAAAAAACAAAAAAGACCTGTCTATTAGGGCAAGATCTTGAGGCCCGGCAAAACTGCGTAATAGGCGCTGCCAAAGATATTGTTTATAACTATCACACTGATCGGCAGGCTTATAGTTTTTGCGGTATGTTTGAGAACGATATTCAGATCAGCTGTCGGGCCACGGTCAAAGATTACAGCAGATTTTAACTAGCTTTCTGCCGGAAAGAGACCGGTTAGAACAGCCTCTTCCAGTACGTGCCCGGCCATGGCCTTCTCCACATCTTCACGGCTGGCGCCGCGGTCCAGATCCAGCGTTTTATCCAGCGCGTAAAGCTCGAAAATATAACGGTGCACCCCGGTTCCTTTGGGCGGGCAGGGGCCGGTGTAGCCTATTTTGCCGTTATCGTTGCTTCCCTGGACTGCTCCTACCGGCACGGAGTTGGGCAGGATGCTGCTGGTGGACGGGGGGATGTCCCAAACTAACCAATGCAGGAAATCGCCGGATACGGCATCGGGATCGTGCAGGATCAGCGCAAAACTTAGGGTGCCTGCCGGGGCGTTCATAATATTTAATGGCGGGTTAACATTTTGACCTTTGCAGGTGTACTGTACCGGTATATTCTCTCCGTCTCGAAAAACAGGGCTTATTAACTGTAAGCCGGCGATCGGTTCATCCATGATTTATCTCTCCTTTCTAAAACTTTACCGGTAAGGATATCTGAAACGCAGTTAACAATTTTACAAGGCAACTATTGCTAGAATAGAAAGTATGGAACAAAAAATAAACATAGTTGTGCTGGCCGGTACCGCCCGTGCCCAGCGGGAATCAATAAAAGCCGCGCGCTATGTAGCGGAGTTTGGCAGAAAGTTTCCGGAGCTTGAAATCACCTTCGTGGATCCGGTTGATTTTAATTTCCCGGGCGACGGCAACGACCCGGAGGGCAAGGACCCGCGCTATAGCGAAATAACCGCTAAGGCGGACGGTTTTTTCATCGTCACGCCGGAATATAACCACAGCTTCCCGGGCACTCTGAAGCGCATGCTCGATAGCGAACTCGCAAACTATGTGCACAAGCCGGTTGCTCTGGCCGGAGCCAGCAACGGCGGCTGGGGAGGCGTGCGGGCCGTGGAGGCGTTGGTGACCACTGTGCGCGAAATGGGGCTGGCAGTTACTTTTACCAGCGTTTATTTTCCGCGGGTGCAGACACTTTTTGATGAACAAGGGCAGCTAAAGCCGGAAAATCAGGAACTGTATGAGCGTAATCTAACTTATGCCTACACAGAGCTTATCTGGATGGCCAAAACTCTTAAGTGGGGCCGGGACAATTTGCCCAGGCAAACTTAAAGTATATGAATGTGGAAGATTCAGAATTCGAAGCTTTGGTGGCCGAAGCCATAGACCAAATACCGAAGGTTTACAAAAGCCGGCTGGAAAATGTAGCCTTTTTGATTGAAGACGAACCTTCGCCCGAGCAGCGCCGAAAACTAAGCCTGCACAGCGGAGAATCACTCTTTGGATTATACGAGGGCGTGCCGCTGCCGCAGCGCGGCGGGGCAACCAAGCTGCTGCCGGATAAAATAACGGTTTTTAAAAAACCTATGCTCCAATCCAGCCATGATCGGGAGAGCCTAAAACAGCAGATTCGCCAGACAATCTGGCATGAAGTAGCCCATTTTTATGGGCTCAACCATGAGCGGATTCACGAGATAGAAGACAAACATAAGCGGTAGATTTTCCCCTTGTGGATAACTGTATTGCTAATTTGCGATTTGCGGAATATGATGAGCTTATTAACTAAAAGGAGAAGGTATGCGATTTACGCACAGACAGGGGGTGGCAAGTCTGGTGCATTTCTTCGTAAGTGTAGCCGAGCTGCTACTACTACTTAGAGTTGCGCTAAGGTTCTTTAACGGTAATCCGGACGCTTCGTTCGTTCACTGGGTATATACCAGCACGAGCACGCTTCTGGAACCCTTCCGCGCTATATTCCCGTCAGCGGGTGTAGTCCATCGTGGTTGGGTAATTGATTACCCGGCACTCTTTGCCATGGCTGTATACGCCCTGGCCGGATACCTGGTTCTAGGCCTTGTAGACCGATGGGTAGCACGTCCTTCAGGCCGTCGCTAATCTAAAAGAAAAAAAAGAAAGCGCTAGTTAGGATAAAACCGCTAGCGCTTTTTTATTGGCGAGGCCGGGGCATTTTAAGCTACACTGGATAATAATTAACAAAGGCAGGCTATGTCGCTACTCAGTTATTTTAGCTTTGGGAAACAAAAAATTCTAAACGAAGGTATCAGAAGGCTCAACTTCCTGGCCGCGGCTCTCCATGCGCTGCAAGGCGTGCTTATTCTGGTATTTAGCAGCACAGGCGGCGTGCGCCCGATTACTACCAGCTTTTTAACCCAGGATCAGCTGGCCAGTCAATCAGGCGGCCAACCGATTCTAGTCCAAGCCACGCACCATCTCTTTGATTTGAATCTGGCCTACGTGGTAGCCGCCTTCTTCTTCATAAATGCGATTGCCCACCTTTTGGCGGCCACCCGTCTGCGCCGCAAGTTTGAGGAGGGGCTTAAAAATGGA
The DNA here is from genome assembly GCA_028288985.1 of Candidatus Saccharimonadota bacterium. GTDB lineage: Bacteria > Patescibacteriota > Saccharimonadia > Saccharimonadales > UBA10212 > JAQGHE01. The sequence continues at coordinate 3,634 of JAQGHE010000049.1, read as the reverse complement.
GTTAACCGTGTACGCTGGATAGATTTCGCTATTTCGTCCGGTGTCATGATGACTGCCGTGGCTTTGGTCGTCGGTATCTACGACATCAGCTCGCTGCTTATGATTTTCGGCCTTACCGCCCTTATGGGACTAACGACAGCCCTGATCGAAATCAATAAGCCGGTTCAGCTTAATTATTGGCTGGGTATTTTTGCCGGAGTTCTGGCGTGGTTAGTTGTGATCCTCTATACCTGGGGTGCGCATGTATGGGGTACGGCTCTTCCGGCCTACGCCTATGCCGTTGCCATAAGTCTGCTTCTGCTGTTTGCCGCCATCGCCGCCAATTTCTATCTGCAGTATAAGAAACTTGGCCACTGGGAGAATTACGTTTTTGGCGAGAGAGTCTACATTATTCTCAGTTTTGCAGCCAAGACGATCTTGGGCTGGCTTATCTTTGCCGGCACCCTAAGGTAAAATACCCAGGTAGTAAAGTTCACCTGATAGAATATCAGTAATGGCATATCAAAGAAGCGCACCTTACCGGCCGGGGCAGACCGAGCCTTACAAAATCAGCCGCAGCAAGATTGATCTGTTCATGCAGTGTCCGCGCTGTTTTTGGCTTGATGCCCGTCTAAAAATAAAACGGCCCAGCAGCCCGCCATTTAGAATTAACAGCGCGATTGACGAGTTATTTAAAAAAGAGTTCGATGTTCATAGGGCGGCCCAGACAACTCATCCTTTGTGCGAAACTTACGGATTGAAGTTGGTCCCTTTCAAGCATGAAAAAATGGATGAATGGCGGGATGCGCTGCGCAGAGGAGTCCAATCTCTACATGAGCCTTCAAACCTGCTGATAACCGGTGGAGTCGATGACATCTGGGTCAATTTAGAAAAAAATGAACTGGTTGTAGTAGATTATAAGGCGACCGCCAAAAACGGCGAGGTCAGCCTGGACGCCGATTGGCAGATAAGCTACAAACGCCAGCTGGAAGTTTATCAATGGCTGCTGCGTCAAAATGGATTCAAGGTTAGCGATACGGGCTATTTTGTTTACACCAACGGCAAGCTGGACGCTGCGGGCTTTAAAGACGTTTTAGAGTTTCGCACCAAGATCATTGACTACAAGGGGAGTGATAACTGGATAGAGCCGGCGATCATGAGATTGAAGGAGTGCTTGGACGGCGATATGCCGGCGGTGGGCACAGCGGCGATGGGCGGCGAGTGCGAGCACTGCGCATACGCCCGCGCCCGCACACAACTTACCCTAGAAGCTCTGCGAAAATAACTAGTCTGACTTAGCCTTTAGAACGGCGATCATTTCGGGCATAGAAGGAAACGCCAACCTATCCATAGGCACATCTGCTAAAGCATGTAATTCCCAGCCCGCCACATCGTCGGCAGGCTTAAGTTTTGCGTTCTTTGGAAGATCTCCGGTATAGGCTACGCCTGTTACGTAACTCCTTACGCCTTGATATAAGTAGGTGTCTACGTGAGCGCTTAAGTACTTTAAGTTGCTGACCTTAACCCCTAGTTCTTCTTTAACTTCTCGCACTGAACATTCCTCTAGGGTTTCTCCGTTCTCAGCAAATCCCCCCGGAAAATCTAAATATCCTTTTCTGGGTTCAGCAGCTCTGATGACAAAAAGATATTCATCGTTCTCATTTTTTAAAATCACAGAGGTTACTGGCTTTGGATTAAAGTAGTAGTCATGGCCGCAGTTCGGGCAGTGAAGATGATTGGTTTGCTTATCTGCCCGGTGTCCGCACTTTGGGCAATATTTATAGGCATCTTTAATGTCCATTCAAATAGGATAACAATTTTTCGCGTAACGGATATAATAAACCCATGCTAGATATTCAGTTCATCCGCGACAACCCGGAATTGGTAGCCGAAAAATCAAAACAAAAGGGTTACGAAGTTGATATTAAACTACTCCTGAAGATAGATGAAGAGAGGCGATTTTTAAATAGCCAGGTTGAAGATATCCGAGCTCAACAAAACGAACACGCAAAGCAAAACAAAAGCGGAAAACCTGACGAGAATGATATAGAAAAAGGCAGAGAACTTAAAGAAAAGTTTGGTGAAGCTTATGCTAAATTGCAGCACAAGAACAAGGATTTCATAGACCTTCTAAAGAAAGTTCCTAATATGCCGGCGGAAGATGTGCCTGTAGGTGCCTCTGAAGCCGAAAATAAAGTAGCCAAAGAATGGGGTGGTAAGCCTGAATTTGATTTTGAACCTAAAACACATTGGCAACTTGCAGAGGGTAGAGGCCTTATCGATAAACAGCGAGCCGCTAAAGTTGCTGGCAGCCGTTTCGCCTATCTAAAAGGCGACCTTGTTAAGCTGCAGTTCGCTCTTATTCAGTTTGTTATGGAGACTTTGACAAAAGAAGAAACGATTAAAAAAATTATTCAAGATGCCAACCTCGAAAACGTATCTTCCAAGCCTTTTACGCCGGTATTGCCGCCCCTGATGATTAAAACTGAAGTTTACGATGCTATGGATCGTCTAGAGCCGAGAGAGGATCGTTACAAGATTGAAAACGAAGAATTATGGTTGCAAGGTAGCGCCGAACATACTCTTGGTTCAATGTATATGGATGAAATACTGCCAGCAGACCAGTTGCCTATTAGGTATCTTGGCTACGCCACCAGTTTTCGCCGCGAAGCCGGCACCTACGGCAAAGACACTGAAGGTATTATCCGGATGCACCAATTCGATAAGCTGGAAATGGAAAGCTTTACGCTTCCGGAAGCTGGCATGAATGAACACTTATTTATGGTAGCTACCCAGGAATATCTGATGCAGCAGCTGGAGCTGCCGTACCGGGTCCTGCAAAAATGTACAGCCGATATCGGCAAACCCAACGCCCGCGGCATCGACATCGAGGCGTGGCTGCCCGGTCATAACGGATACAAAGAGACGCATACGGCTGATTATATGACAGACTACCAAGCTCGACGTCTGCGCACCAGAGCTCAAAATCCTGGCGCCCCTCCAGCGTTAATCCATACCAATGACGCCACTGCATTCGCCATGGGCCGCACGCTTGTAGCTATCATCGAAAACTACCAAAACAAGGACGGCACCGTCCGGGTGCCGCAAGTCCTGCAAGGGTATATGCAGAATAAAACTGTAATTTAGGCCATAACCTCTTAAATTAATTACCTTTTTGCGCTAGAATATTATGAGCGTAATTTACGGCACAAAAGGAGACTCACGGCTAGTTTTAGCTGTCCGATGAATACAAAATTCTTGAAAAAAGTTCTGGGGGACCCGCAGGCTGCTACTATCAAGCGGCTTAAAAAGCGTGTTCGGGAAGTCAATGCTCTTGCTGATAAGTATAAAAAAATGCCGGACAAAAAACTGGCAGAGCAAACCGGTGTACTCAAAAAACAACTTGAGGGCGGCAAAACGGTCGATCAAATCCTACCGGACGCCTTCGCCGTAGTGCGAGAGGCCGCTACCCGTACTCTTGGCCAGCGTCACTTCGACGTACAGCTAATCGGCGGTATGGTTCTGCACGAAGGTAATGTAGCCGAAATGAAGACGGGCGAGGGCAAGACACTGGTTGCCACGCTGGCTATTTATCTCAATGCTCTAGAAGGCAAGGGTGCGCACCTTGTAACGGTTAACGATTATCTGGTGCAGC
>JAQGHE010000031.1 GCA_028288985.1 Candidatus Saccharimonadota bacterium | reverse complement strand
ACGGGGTGTAATACTCCATCAACACGAAAGCGCACCCGGATATTTTCTCTCTGATTTTCCAGGTGAATGTCACTGGCCTTCAATTGGTAGGCTTGCTGTACCAGATAGGCCAGCATGTCGTCCGGGCGCACGCTATCTAAAGTCGCGCTGACATCATGTGTTCTTTTATCCGCTTCGCTGCCAGCTTCGGTTATCGATATATCGCCGTATTCTACTTTCTTAGGGGGATCATAGAGCTTCATGTATTCGCTCATGCCCGTTTCGGAGATTATCGAAAAGGAAATTCTTTGATCTGTAAAACGGCTATGGAGGGCGTTGAGAGTTTGCTGGGAAGTGGTCGTGGTTATACCAAACTGTATGTAGTGCTCATCGGCCACCAGCGGTACAACTTTCAACTGATAAAGTTCCGGAACACTCAAGATGTCTTTATAAAGCTGCTTTTGGATGGTCGTAGTGTCGGTATAAGCAAACTTAAGAACCGCCGCTCGGTGCTGCGTAGCCTGTTCTTCGTTTTGACGCGCTGGATCCATAATCTTCTACTTTAGTATAGAGCATAAGCTTTATCTATACGACCGCCCTCTGCGGTATATTTAACTAACAGTGCCTATCCAAAAAATAGTATTAATTGTCCATAACGTCCGTTCCTGCCATAACGTTGGCAGTATTCTAAGAAGTGCCGACGCCTTCGGAATTGACGCGGTCTATTTAACCGGTTACACGCCGTTTCCCACCTCGGACGAGGATAAAAGACTGCCCCACTTGGCCGCTAAGCTTAATAAGCAGATAGCTAAGACCGCCCTTGGGGCAGAGATGAGCGTAAATTGGGCTTACAGAGAAAATATAGCTGAGGTGCTCAGCGAACTGGTGGATAAAGGCTACATTATCGCCGCCCTGGAGCAAACCAGAAGTTCGGTGCCGCTAACAGATTACAGCGCAGCCTCCGATATCGCTTTAATTGTTGGCCGGGAAGTAGAAGGGATCGAGAAAGAGGTGCTGGATAAGGTGTCCTTAGTACTGGAAATACCGATGATGGGCAAAAAGGAATCGCTTAACGTATCTGTGGCTGCCGCCATAGCCATGCACCACCTCCGTCTTCAAGGTGGACAGCCGCGAAAAACATAAGTAAAATAGGCGCAGATGACTGCTAAAATAAAAAGTCACGCGCACCATACAAAAACCAGCCATAAGCATAAGCCCAAGGGTCTGAGCGACAAAAAGTTCGCCAGTGTTTATTGGCCTTATATTCCTATCATTTTGCTGGCCGGTTTTTTACTGGTATTTACCTCTCATAACGGCGTATTGGCAACCATGCTCCGGCACCCGACCAGCAAAGTTTTGGGATATGCCACCAGTATGGACCGACAGAATCTTTTACTTCAGACTAATTCCGCTCGCCAGGCCAACAACATTAAGCCGCTATTTATAAACGATCTGCTTTCGCGCGCCGCGCAGGCCAAGGCCGATGATATGGCCGCACACAACTACTGGAGCCACCAGACTCCTGCCGGCAATCCACCCTGGGCCTTTGCCTCCGCCCAAGGTTACAACTACCAGAAGCTCGGCGAGAATCTGGCAACCGGCTTTGCCGATCCACAGGCTACCATCAACGGCTGGATGGCCAGCACCGAGCATCGCAATAATATGCTGGACACCGCCTATACACAGGTGGGCTTTGGGTACGCTAACAATCCCAACTACACCTCCGCTGGCGGTGGCCCTATGACCATCATCGTAGCCTTTTATGGGGAGCCAGTCGGCATAAGTGACGCTTCAAACAACCGGCTGGTAGGCGCCGGGGCCGGCACCTCCGGTAATAGCAATACATCCTCAGGCCTGCCTAGCGGAGCGGCCGCTACTACCCGGGCACAACTGGCCTTTGCCCGCACTCCTATTTCCGGACAGGCGACTACTGTGACACTGTGCGCACTGATGGTAGTCGTAGGAATATGGATCGGTCGCCATCTTTTTATGCTGCGCCGAGTTATCGTCCAGGGTGAATCATTCATAATAAGCCATCCCCTGATGGACGTCGGCTTAATTCTCCTAGGCCTCGCATTCTTCGCTCTGTCTCGTACTGCCGGCCTCATCCAGTAGGCGAGACTTCTATCTAACAACGACGTTCGTGGAACCAAATATCTTAGCCAACTCCCGGATGCTTTCTTCGTTGATATCTACGGTCTGAGGCAGTTTAATAATCTGTTTATTGGAGTGGGGGCCAGTAACCAGCACGACTTCATTCGTACCGCTATAGCCATCAAGCTTCTCCTTCAATTCCAGCAACAGCGGCTGGTTAGAGCTATCCTCCAGACGGATGTAGATCCGCGGCGGTCCTTCTTTAACCGGAGCAGACATCGGTACCGGGCTGTTAGTTTTGGGGGGTGCAATTGATTTGCCCTTGGACTTGTAGCTTTCGGCCTCTTCCCTGGTAACAAGTTTAGCGTCTTCGGCGATTATCTTGATGTCGCCGCCGCGGGTGCTGTCGATCTTGCCTTTAAGAATCACCACCTGGTCTCGCTGCCAGATAGCGGCGGTTTTGTCATAAATGTTTGGGAATATCACCACCTCGACTTCGGAGAATGTATCAGCCAGTTTCACAAAGGCCATCTTACTGCCTTTTTTAGTAGTAATCTCGCGCACATCTTGGACGGCCCCGCCGACTACCGTTTTACTGCCATCCATGCCATCCTTTATCTGATTCATAGGCACTGTCTTCTCCGAGAGGATTACTTCAAAGGCCTCCAACGGGTGATAACTTAAATATATGCCCAGCAACTCCCTCTCCCACGATAACTGCTGGCCCTGGTCATATGTTTCAACCGGCGGCACAAGCTTTAAACCGGAGGGGATCATTTCTACGCTGTTGCCAAACAAATCCACCTGCCCCGAGGCGGCTGCTTTTTGGTTCTGGTTAGACATGGCATTGATGCCGTCTACGTTCGCCAGCAGTGTGCTGCGATCGGAGAACCTATCCATTGCGCCTGACTTAATAAGGCTTTCCAGCGTCTTGCGGTTTACTATGTTCGGGCTGACATTTTTACAAAAATCATCCAAAGTCGCAATCGTGCCGCCGCATTTTTCTCGTACCCGCAGCAGCTCTTCAACCGCGCCGTGGCCAACATTCTTTATGGCATCCAGGCCGAACCTTATCTGGTCTTTACCCGGCACTACCGCAAACTCGTGGAAAGACTCGTTAATATCTGGCGGCAGCACCTCTATATCCATATGTTTACATTCGGATATTTCTATAGCCAGCCGGTCGATGTTGTCGTAATCGCTAGTCATTAGGGCAGCCATGAAAGCCGCCGGGTAGTGGGCTTTTAGGTACGCAGTCTGATAGGCTATCAAACCGTAACAAGCAGCATGGCTTTTGTTGAAACAATAGGCCGCAAAGTCTTCCAGCTGTTTCCAGAATTTTTCCATAAGATCACGGTCGGCGCCTACGGTCTCGACAGCCCCTTCGATAAAGTCATCCTTAAGCTTGGCCATTACTGCCGGGATCTTTTTTGCGATACCCTTGCGCAGAGTATCGGCTTGGCCGCCGGAAAAACCACACATTTCTTTACTGATCTGCATCACCTGCTCCTGGTAGACGATGACGCCGTAAGTGCTCTGAAGCGCCGGCTGCATGGCCGGGTGCAGGAATTGGATCCTCTTTTTACCGTGTTTTCTGTCGATGAAATCGTCGATCCACTGCATGGGACCGGGCCGGTACAGTGCCACCATAGCCACAATGTCATCAAAGACGGTCGGCTTGAGTTCTTTCAGGTATCGGCGCATCCCCGCCGATTCCAGCTGGAAAACTCCGGTAGTCTCACCGCGCTGCAGCAGCTCAAAAGTTTTTTTATCATCAAGCGGTATCGACTCAATGTCGATATCATCCCCATAGACACGTTTAACAATCCGGAGGGCATTCTTTATGGTCGTCAGGTTGGAAAGGCCCAGAAAGTCCATCTTAAGGAGTCCAAGTTCCTCAATCGGGTTCATAGAATACTGCGTAGCGACTACGCCTTTTTGGGCCATTTCCAAAGGCGCGTACTCGACAAGTTCTCCCGGTGCTATAACCACTCCGGCGGCGTGCACTCCGTGGCTGCGAATCGTCCCCTCCAGTTTCGTGGCCAGATCAAATACTCTGGCGGATTGTTCGTTGGTGGCATTCTCTGCCTTTAGTTCCGTATTTTCCTTCAGCGATTTAGCCAGCGGCGTGTGGCGGCCCTGGATCGGCGGCGGAATCATTTTAGCCAGGCGGTCCGCCTCGGCGTATGGCACCTGCAGCACTCGGGCCACATCACGGACAGAGTTGCGGGCGGCCATCCGTCCAAAAGTAACAATATTGGCGACTCGTTCAGAGCCATATTTATCTATACAGTAGTTAATAACCTCATCGCGGCGCGAGTCCTGAATATCTATATCCATATCAGGCATGCTGATGCGGTCAGGGTTTAAGAAGCGTTCGAAAAGTAAATCATACTTTATGGGATCCAGGTCGGTAATGCGCAGGCCGTAAGCCATGATTGACCCGGCGGCACTTCCGCGGCCGGGGCCAAAAACTATGCCGCGGTCTTTGCCCCAGTTTATAAAATCGGAAACAATCAGAAAATAACCGTTAAATTCCATCCTGTTAACCACATCTAGTTCAAAGTCGGCCCTAGCAGTAACTTCTTTAGACAGACCTTTTTTAGCTTCTTCAGCGGTCATTTTTTGCGCTTTAGATCTGCTGATCTCACCATACCGCCAAGCCAAACCCTGCCATACTAATTTCTCAAGCAGGCTCTTTTCAGTCTCCCCTTTTGGCACGGGAAACTTAGGAATCAGAATTTTGTCGAGTTCAATTTCAACGTTGCAGCGATCAGCGATTTTTTTAGTATTTGTAATCAGTTCAGGATGATCGCCGCCCCAACGTTTAATAATTTCCTTAGGGTCGGCCACATGAAGCTCGAAGTCTTTAAGACTGAAGCGCTGCTCGTCGGATAAAAATGCGCCTGTCTGCACGCAAAGCAGTATTTCATGGGCTTCCTGGTCTTCGTGGTTAAGATAGTGAGCATCACAGGTAACAACAGCCGGAATATCCAGTTCTTTTGATAGCTTTAAAAGATAATTGTTAACCTTATCCTGCTCTACCCAGGCCGTTGGGTGCTGCGGGTGGCCGTGGTCCTGAAGCTCAATGTAATACCGATCACCAAAGACCTGCTTGTACCACTCGGCTGTTTTCTTGGCGAGCTCATACTGGTCCTGGCGCAGCGAATCGCTGACCTCGCTGCCTATACAGCCGCTTAAGACAATCAGCCCTTCGTTATATTTCTTTAGCAAGGTTTTATCGATACGCGGACGGTAATAAAAACCTTCAAGCGCGGCAATAGACGACAACCTCATAAGGTTGTGATAGCCCACCTCGTTCATGGCCAGCAGCGTAAGGTGAGTGTAGTTACGGTCATGCTCCGGGTCTTTATCGGTATGCGCACGGGTCGCTATATAGGCTTCCATGCCGATGATTGGTTTGATGCCGGCCTCGAGGGCCCCTTTGTATAGCTCGATAACTCCGCTCATAGTGCCGTGGTCAGTTACAGCTACGGCATCCATGCCCATTTCTTTGACGCGGGAGACCAGAGCCGGAATTTTCGTCAAACCGTCCAGTAGACTGTACTGGCTATGATTATGCAGATGCACATAATCTGAGCTTTTTAGCACTCCAGTCTGCTTCCTGGCAGAGCCTGAAGCTCCGCTGGAATTTTTGGCATTATTGCTGCGAGACTTGCTCTTCGTATCGCTCATACGACTCGCTGCGCTTTCACTCTGCCCGCCTTGCACTAATGCCAACTAAAAAACTCGGCTTTTGCATTCTATACCCTCTTGTCGTCATTTACATCTATTATATAAAGAGCCGCGCCTTTTGCGCGACTCTTATTTTAACAACGATGTGTTTAGGTTTAAGATTTGAAGTATTTGCCGAGGTTGTTCAGAGCCTGTCGGCCTTGTTTGACGGCTTTATTTAATTCGGGGTTGTCTGCCTCGCCGGCTTGTACCGCCTTTAAGACCTGGCTGGCCTTATTCTGGGCATCGCGGGCTTTCACTACTGTTTCATCAAACTCGGCGCGGGCTTTGGCGTTAAGTGCCAGGGATTTACTTTTGGCCGTCTTTAGCGCCGCATTCAATTCACCGATCGTACTTTCCAATTGCTCTTCGGCTTCATCTTTTACTTCGCCGGCTTTGTTAACAAAATCCTTGCGGGTCTGTTTGCCGGGCTTGGGCGCGGTTAAAATTCCGGCGACATAGCCTGCCACTCCGCCAACTACGGCTCCGAAAGCTAATTTCTTACGGGTATCGTTCTTTTTTCTCAGCATTACTTAGTCCTTTCTTCGCTTAACTTTACTTGCGTGCTCCACAATATTACTGATGGTCTTGAGAATTGCCAAGGGGGATGCTGAACGCTCGAAAACGTTAGCTGCCGATTCTACGGAATCCGCGACACTCTCCGCCCGATTTGCAAGCTGCCTTATTTGCTTTAAAAGCTTCGTTAAATTCACGATAGCTACAATTAAAACTATCAGGAAAATCGCTAAAATCGCACTGACTATGATGACTAAAATTTGTGTAGCTGTATCCATACGAGCAAGTATAAACTTAAAATCGCAAATCGCGCAAATAAGCCTTAAAGTCTTCTCCTAACTCCTCATGAGCGATGGCGAAATCAACTACTGTTTTTAGATATTCTAGTTTATTACCGGTGTCATAAAATTTACCATTCATAATTTCACAGCCATAAAACTTATGACCATCATTGATCATGCGCTGAATCGACGTTTGCATGATAAATTCCTTCCCGTCTTCCAGTTTCTCCTCGTCTTCGTGAAGATAGCGGAACAGCTCCGGTTCAAAAAGATAGCCGCTGACTGATGCGAAATCGGATGGAGCGTTGGCAGAACTCCCCGGCTTTTCGATTATTGTTTTGACGTCCATGAGGCTAGGGGTAATTAAATCTCCACCGACTATACCGTACCGGGAGTAATCCTCTTCAGTCCTAGCACGGACGCATGTTAGGACGCTTCCACCATGACTCTCGTGAACTTCAATTAGCTGCTTAAAGCGGCTGGGTTCAGCTTTGACAAAGTCATCGGCGAAAGCAAACACAAACGGCTCATCACCTATCAGGTGCTCGGCGTTGATAAGCGGCGTAGCATTGCCATATGGGCCCTTTTGGCGGATATAGGCAAAGTTAGCCAAGTCCGAGATCCTTTTGACTTTGTCCAGTATCTGAAGCTTGCCACTGTCCTTAAGATTTTTGCGCAGATCGGCGCTTAAATAATCAAAATGGTCTTCGATGGAGCGCTTGTGGTAGCCGGTAACGATGATGATGTCCTCGATGCCGGCATCAACCAGTTCTTCGACTACGTACTGGATTATCGGTTTATCAACCAGCGGCAGCATTTCCTTAGGCATAGCCTTAGTTTGCGGCAAAAAGCGTGTTCCGAAACCGGCGGCCGCAATTACCGCTTTAGTGACTTTTTGGGCCATTTTAAACCCCCAAGATTTTTTTAACGATTTGCTGGGCCAACCCAGGGTTGGCTTTGCCTTGGCTCTCTTTCATAACTTGCCCCACTAAAAAGCCGATAGCCTTGGCCTCGCCACTCTTAACATCCTCGGCAGCTTTCGGATTATCAGCAAGGACTTTCCTTACGATATTCTCAATCTCTCCCTCATCGGAAACTTGAAGCATGTCCTTAGACTTTGCGTACTCAACTAGATCCGCGCCAGGGGTTTGCGTCCAGGAATTAAAAAGTAGAACGCTGGCGCTCGTAGAGTTTAAATTCCCCTCCTTAATCAAGTTGTAAACCTCAGAAAATTGCTTAATTGTTGGCAAATATGCAGCCGCGGGTTGGGCGCCTGCTGTCCTTCTCTTAATTTCATCCGTCAAGTTGAAATAATCATTAACTATATATTTTGCGATGAACCCCGCCAGATCCTTATCTATTGCTAGGCCTTCCTCAATTCGCTGAAGATAGTCTAGGCCATATTCCTTATCTCGATCCAGCAATGCCTCAATTGAAGAGCTGTTGATGCTTAGATCGTGCATCTTTTCTCTCCAGGTCTCAGGCATAATCGGGAGATTTTCTTGAATATTCTTTACGTAGTCGTCGTTGAGTTCGGTGGGAGGAACATCCGGCTCAGGGAAATAGCGGTAGTCTTCGGCTTCTTCTTTGCCCCGCTGGCTTACCGTCTTTTGCTTGGCCTCGTCCCAGCCGCGGGTCTCCTGAGTTATCTTCTCGCCTTTTTCCAGCAGTTCGATCTGGCGTTCAATTTCATAAGCAACCGCGCCTTCAACACTTCTGAAGCTGTTGAGGTTTTTTACCTCGGTACGGGTGCCGTGTTCATTAGTTTTGCTGACGCTGGTGTTAACGTCAAAGCGCATATTGCCGTGGTATAAATCCACATCACTGACGCCGGCGTACTTCATGAGCAGATAAAGCTCCCGGGCAAAGGCCTTGGCTTCAGCAGGACTATGGATATCAGGTTCGCTGACAATCTCTAGCAGAGGCGTGCCGGCCCGGTTTAGATCTACTAGGCTATAGTCAGCGCCGGCCGGATGTATATTTTTGCCGGCGTCTTCTTCAAGGTGAGCGCGGGTTATGCCGATGCGTCTGGTTTCTCCATCAACATTAATGTCCACATGACCGCCTTTGATAATCGGGTTAGCGTACTGCGTGATCTGATAACCTTTTGGCAAATCCGGGTAAAAATAGTGCTTGCGGTCAAAGTGGCTGAACTTCTGCGGCGTAGAGCCCAGAGCAAAAGCGGCGCGGACGGCCAGTTCTATGGCGGCTTCGTTAAGCACCGGCAGGGCGCCGGGCATCCCTACGCAAATGTGGCTGATAAGAGTATTGGGTGGTGCTTGCCGGGCGTCGTTGCCGACAGCCGCAAACAACTTGGTCTTAGTTTTTAGCTGTACATGGCATTCGATGCCGATCGTCGGCTTGTAAGCCTTCTTAATCTCTTCTGCAATCGGCATTATAGTGCCCCCAGGTCTTGCAAACCTTTTTTGAAGCCAGCCAGAGCATTCTGGGCTTCGGATTTTCTTAGGCGGACATTGGGCTCGTGCACCAAACGGTTGCGAAGCTTATGGGCATACCATACGGCGTCGTTATCTGAGATTGTCCGCTGGGCGGCAACTAACCGCTCGCCCATGGTTTTACCCCTGAAATTCCGCTTCTTCAAGGCTTCGTCGAGCAATTTATCGGCATCAATCACCGCCAGCACCATGCCTTCCTCGGATGATTTAACGCGCGCTAAAAGTTCAAACCATCGGTCAAAAAAATAATCCTTGTTAAGGCCTTTTTGCACCTTCACGCCGAAGCGGGCACCGATCTTGCTTAGCAAAAAAAGCACCAGAATGCCAAAGACGATGCCAAGCGCCAGAAAGATCGTAGTACTCATGAGGCAAGCTCCTGGTAAGCACGAGCGGCGGCCAATAAGCGGCGGTCATCCTTATAGTTTCCTATAATCTGCAGGCCGACAGGCAGGTTATCGCTGGTACCGGCCGGCACGCTGATAGCCGGATTGCCGCTAATGTTAGCCGCAACAGTCATGATATCCGTCAGATACATCTGCAGAGGATCTTTTGAGCGTTCGCCTATTTTGAAGGCCGGCATTGGTGCCGTGGGCCCAACCAGGAAATCAAATTCTTCGAAGGCCTTATCGAACTCCTGCCTTATTTTAGTCCGCACAGTCTGGGCCTTTTTGTAATAGGCGTCGTAATAGCCGCTGGAGAGCACGTAAGTTCCCATCATGATGCGGCGCTTGGCCTCGGCGCCAAAACCCTGTTCGCGGCTAAGTTCATAACTCTCATCCAGGTTCTTGGTATCCGGGGCATTGTAGCCGAAGCGCTGGCCGTCATAGCGGGCCAGGTTACTGCTGACCTCTGCTGGGCAGATTATGTAATAAACGGCTAAAGCTAGCGGTACGCTGGGCAGACTTACCTCGGACACCTGGGCTCCAGCACTATTTAGCATATCAATCGCCGCTTCAATGTTTTGCCTTACTCCCGCCTCCAGACCTTCACCGAAGTACTCTCGGATCACGCCGATCTTTTTGCCGCTTAGATCAAGGCTGTCCTTTCCGTAAGGCTCTTTATCGCGCTCAAAGGTGGTTGAATCCAGATCGTCTCTGCCGGCCATGATATCCAGTACCAGCGCGGTGTCTTCCACACTGCGGGCCAAGGGGCCGACAACATCGGTGCTGCTAGCCATAGCCACTACCCCACTGCGGCTGACTAATCCGTAGCTGGGTTTATAGCCGACTACTCCCGTGAAGCTGGCTGGCAGCCGGACCGAGCCCCCAGTATCCGTCCCAAGCGCAAAAGGCACGACACCAAGCGCTACAGCGGCGGCTGAACCTCCGGAGCTGCCTCCCGGCACACGCTCTTTATCGTGGGGGTTTTTGGTGGTGAAGAAATCGCTGTTTTCGGTGCTGCTGCCGTGGGCGAAGGCGTCCAAATTAGCTTTGGCTACACATATCGCCCCTTCCGCTTCCAGCTTGTTAATGGCCGTTGCCTGATAGGGCGCCTCGAAAGGTTTTAACATATTGCTGGCGGCCGTAGTCTTGCCGGTGAGCGTTAAAAAATTGTCTTTAGCGATAAAAGGCACACCGGCTAACCGGCCTACTTGCTCCCCATTCTTAATGCGGACATCAATTTCGTCAGCTCGCGAGCGGGCGCGTTCACTAGTCATCGATATGACCGCGTCGAATTCTTTATTCTCCTCGATAGCAACCAGCGACTTTTCTACCAGTTCGCGGGCCGTAACTTTCCCGTCTTGAACCTGGGACGCAATATCAGACAATGTCGGCCAGTCTGCCATGGCTTATAAGACCCTTTTTACTTTAAACTGATGGTTCTCGACGGCCGGAGCATTTTTCAGTAAATCTTCTTGAGTCACTCCGTAATCTATCGGCTCATCTTTGCGGGTTACATTAGCGAGTCCTGTCACCTGATAAGTCGGCTCAAGGCCCGATACATCTACATTTTCCAGCTGCTGTACATACTCTAAAATTTCCGACAGCTCAGTTTGAAATTTTTCTATTTCTTCATCAGAAAGCCTAAGCCGGCTCAAACGGGCTAATTTTAAGACATCATCCCTGGTTAATTTGCTCATATCTTAGGTTAAATTATAACAGATTATAAGAAGATGAAGATTTTGACAGAACACCTTCAAAATGCTATTGTTATTCCTGTCAATGGAGTGACTTCTCACGCCATGGACTGCGATAAAGCAGAGCAATTCTACAATCTGGAGGGAGTCGATGGAGATCGGGAAGTTCCAGCTGGAAACCGCAAGCGGCGATCAGATCGCTTCGGTTGATGTGGACATGCGCAGCCGAGCGCTGACATTCCGCTTCACCAGATCGCGCGTCAGCACAAGCGGTATCGCGCACCACTTCATCCCGGGCAATCCGGAGACAAGAAGTCACGGCAAGTCCATCATCGATGTAACCCGCCTCGGGGCAGAGGCGACGGCGATCTACCACGCTCTGTCCAAGGAACCCTGGAGGTCAAGCATCCAGCGCTTCATGCTGGATACCAACACTGTCCGCGTAACCGTGGTGCCTGTGCTGACAGTCGACGCCGTCAATCAAAGGCTCGTCGATCAGCTCAGCCACACCATCATCTCGGCCGTGTTGGATCAGGCGGATGTCCAGCTGGTCATCAAGCCGCTTTCAGAAGATGGCGCGGAAGCGCTGGTACTCAACGAAGCGGCGGCGGCGTAAGTCCACCCTTGGGAGCCGGCGGGATTTTAACCGCCGGCTCCCGCCTAGACAATCTCTGCTTTATCGCTCTTACAACTTACTTTTGATTTCAGCTATAAGGTCGCGGAGGTCCGCGGCCTTTTCAAATTCAAGATTAGCCGACGCCAGGTCCATCTGCGCCGTCAGATCTTTTATCAAGTGCTTATACTCGTCCTTTGGAATCTTGCGCAGATCCAGCTTGGGCTTTTCTTCCTGAGGTGCCCGCGGCAGCATTTCACCAATCTCCCGGCTAATGCTGGTAGGCGTAATACCATGTTCCGTATTGTATTTCTCTTGGATTTTGCGGCGGCGGTTAGTCTCGTCAATTGTCCGCTGCATCGACCCGGTGATACGATCGGCGTACATGATTACGCTCCCTTCCTGGTGGCGGGCTGCGCGGCCAACCGTCTGGATCAGGGCCTGCTCACTGCGCAAAAAGCCTTCTTTATCGGCATCTAAGATGGCTACCAGGCTGACTTCCGGCAGATCCAAGCCTTCCCGCAGCAGGTTAATACCGACTAGCACGTCGTAAACTCCCAGCCGCAGATCGCGCAGAATGTCCGTGCGCTCCAGTGTGTCTACTTCACTATGAATGTAGGCCACCTTCATATCAAGTTCTTTCAGGAACTCGCTTAAATCCTCGCTCATGCGCTTAGTCAGGGTGGTCACCAGTACCCGCTGACCTTTTTTGGTCCTGTCGCGGATTTCAGCGATCAAGTCGTCAATCTGGCCCTTAACCGGGCGGACTTCAATAATCGGGTCAAGCAAACCCGTGGGCCGTATCACCTGCTGGGCCGGAGTGGGGCTGCGCGACAACTCGTACTCAACGGGCGTAGCGCTAACGTAAACCGTCTGGTTAAGATGTCTCTCAAACTCCGTAAAGGTCAGCGGGCGATTATCCAGCGCTGAGGGCAGGCGGAAACCATGCTCTACCAGGACTTCCTTGCGGGATCTGTCGCCGTGGTACATACCGCGCACCTGCGGGATTGTCATATGTGATTCGTCCAGGAACATCAGGAAATCATCCGGGAAATAATCCATCAGTGTTGCCGGCTGCTCACCGGGTTCGCGGTTGGTCAGATAGCGGCTGTAGTTCTCGATTCCCTTCACAAAGCCGGTCTGTTCCAGCATCTCTACGTCAAAATTGACTCTCTGCTCCAAGCGCTGGGCTTCCAGCAGTTTGCCCTGGCTTTTAAATAGTGCCAGGCGCTCGGCAGTTTCTTCTTTGATTTTTACAAGCGCGCGCACCAGCTTTTCGTGGGGCGTAACGTAGTGCGACCCCGGGAAAATGGTTTTCTCTTTCAAATTAGCCTCAATCTCCCCGGTCAGCGGATTAATCTGGGTGATACGCTCTACCTCGTCACCGAAAAACTCCACGCGGTAAGCGGCTTCTTCGCCGGCCGGGAAGATATCAACCACATCTCCGCGTACCCGGAAAGTGCTGCGGTGAAAGTCTATATCGTTCCGCGCATATTGGATGTCATTTAGCAGCCGCAGTAGCTTATCGCGCAGACGCCTTTCCCCAACTTTGATCTTAACGGCCATACTGCCGTAATCCTCCACCGAACCGATGCCGTAGATGCAGCTCACGCTGGCTACGATAATTACGTCCTTACGCGATAATAGTGCAGAGGTAGCGGCGTGGCGCAGGCGGTCAATCTCCTCATTGATATCACTGTCCTTTTCGATGTAGGTGTCAGACCGCGGGATATAAGCTTCCG